>DATCPV010000069.1:0-4042 GCA_036569885.1 Gaiellales bacterium
GGCACGTACAGGTCCTGGGGGATCCGGAACCGCTTGCCCCCGGTGTGCTCGGCGATGCCCCGCGCGGTCGACGGCAGGAGCTGCATCAGCCCGATCGCCCCGGCTCTCGATCGGGTGTCCGCGCGGAATCGCGACTCGTCATAGATGACGGCGGCCACCAGCGCCGGGTCGAGGTGGTAGATGTGGGCGTAGCCGACGATCTCGCTCCGGTACGAGAGCGGGTGATTGAGCCGCACCCACCAGCCGGGCTGCGCATGCTGCAGATAGGCGAATCCGCCGAGTGCGATGAGGGCTCCCGCCACGAGACCCAGAACCACTCGCTTGATCATGCCAGCAGCCGCTGCGCCAGGTCGGCGACGAACCGATCGAGATCCTCGAGGCTGCCCGTGTTCTCGTAGACGTGGTCGCTGCGTGCCGCCTTCTCGGCCTCCGGGAGCTGATTCTCCATCTGCGGCCGCGAGCCCGGTCGCCGTCGCTCGCGCGTCTCCGCCGGCGCGGTGACCGTGAGGATGACGTCGTAGCGGTCGTTCACGCCGGCCTCGAACAGGGTCGGCGCCTCGTGTACCAGAAGCCGTGCGCCCTCCCGCACCTGCGCGTCGCGCCAGCGGGCGAACTCCTCGGCCAGGAGGGGCAGCAGGAGCCGCTCGAGCCAGCGCAGCTCGTCGGGGTCGGCGAACACGATCCTCCCCACGGCCGCGCGGTCGACGGCGCCGTCGGGGCCGATCACGCCTTCGCCGAAGTGGTCGCGGACGGCATGCTTGACCACGCCACGACCGTACAGGCTGCGCACCGACTCGTCGCTCGAGAGCGTCGCCGCACCATGGCGGCGGAACGCACGGAGAGCCTCAGACTTGCCGCTCCCGATGCCGCCCGTGAGCCCCACCAGCACCGGGCCGCCGGCAGTCATTCGCCGGTCGGCGTCCCGTCGTCCTCATCCGGCGCGGGTGCCTCGGCGGCAGGCTCTTCGGCGGCGGCCGGCGCCTCTTCAGCGGGCGGCTCCTCATCTGCGGGCTCCTCGACGGCGGGCTCCTCGGCAACCGCCTCCTCGGCGACTGCCTCGTCCGCAACCGCCGCTTCGGCGACGGGCTCATCCGCGGCCGGCTCATCGTCGGCCGGTTCGGCCTGTTCGGCGAAGACCTCTTCGGACAGGCCGAGCTCGGGCACCCGCACCGGAGCGGGGATGCCGCCCAGACCGAGATCGATGGTCTTGACCGGATCGCCCTCCTCGACCCTGCGCAGCGACAGCGAGAGCCGGCGGCGCTCGGGGTCGATCTCGATGATCTTGACCTTCACCTCTTCGCCCTGCTGCACGACCTCGCGCGGGTTCTCGACGTGGTGCTCGGCCAGCTCCGAGATGTGGATCAGGCCCTCGACACCGGAGACGATCTCGGCGAAGGCGCCGAACGTGACGACCTTGGTGATCTTGCCGGTGACGACGTCGCCCTGCTCGGTCTCGTCGATCACGCGCTGCCACGGGTCGGTCTGGGTCTGCTTGAGGCCGAGCGAGATGCGCTGGCGGTCGCGGTCGACGTCGAGCACCTTGACCCGCACCTTCTGCCCGATCTCGAGCACCTCGGAGGGATGGTTGACGTGGCTCCACGACAGCTCGGAGATGTGGATCAGGCCGTCGATTCCGTCGAGGTCGACGAATGCGCCGAAGTCGACGATGTTCGAGATCTGGCCCTCGACCTCGACGCCGGGCGAGAGCCGGTCGAGGATCTGCTGGCGAGCCTCCTTGCGCTCCTCCTCGAGCACCGCGCGGCGTGACAGAACGACGTTGTTGCGGCTGCGGTTGAGCTCGATCACCTTGCACAGAAGCGTCTGGTCGCGGTACTCCTCGAGGTCCTGCACGCGGCGGATGTCGACCAGCGAGGCAGGCAGGAAGCCGCGAACGCCGAGGTCGATGATCAGGCCGCCCTTGACGACCTCGATGACCTTGCCCTCGACGGGCTCGCCGCTCTCGGCGGCCGCCTCGATGCGCTGCCAGGCTTTCTCGAACCGGGCCCGCTTCTTCGACAGGATCAGACGCCCCTCGGCGTCCTCCTTCTGCAAAACAAGCGCGTCGATCTCCTGACCGACCTCGACCTCGTCCTCGGGGTTCACCGAGCGCCGGATCGAGAGCTCGGCGATCGGGATGACGCCCTCCGACTTGTAGCCGATGTCAACCAGGATCTCGTCCTTGTCGACCCGCACCACGGTCCCGGTGACGACGTCGCCTTCGCTGAAGTTCGTGAGCGTGCGGTCGTAGTCGGGGATCATCTCCCCGTCCACTTCGATCATCCAGGTATCGGTATCTGTCGTCGCCATAAAAGGGTGTTCACATGCAGCGCGGCGCGGCCGGGACCACGCCCTGCGTTGGGCGGTAGTATACAAACAGGCTTCAGCCGGTCGTGATCAGGCGCCCGCCGGTCTCGATCGCCGCCGACTCCGGCCCCATCGTGACGCGGCCGGCCGCACCCATCTCGACGGTGCCGGCGACATCCGCCGGATTCACGGCCACCACCGCGTTCGGGTACGTCCGTACCCACACCGGCCCCACGGACGTTGGCGGGGTGTCCGGCGGCGTCCCGGGATCGAATGCATAGAGCGGCAGATCGGGCTGCGCCGGGGCGATGTAGGCCGAGTCACGCGGGATCGCAACCAGCAGGAAGCTCGCCAGGCCGTAGAGCTGCTCCGCACGCGAGAGCGGGCCCGAATCGGCGACGTACGTGCCGGACCGCGCGAGATCGACCTGCCGGTAGTAGTGAAGCTCGGTCGTCCAGTCGGCACCGGTGAGGCGGGCGAAGCCGCGTTCGAGCATGACGGCATCGGTGCTGTTGACCTGATGGAAGTTCACGATCGCCGGCGGCCCGTTCGTCGCCAGGAGCGAGTAGACCTCGATCTTCAGCGTCGCCCGCACCAGCGTCAGGGCATCCGCAAGGAATTGACGCCTCTGCGACTCGGTCAGCAGCTTGCCCGTCGGGGGATCGACCGGGATGTCGCTCCAATCGGGGTCGTTGCCGGCGTCGATCACGTCCACCCCACTCCAGCCGCCTGCCGCGAGGCTCTTGCGAACGTGTATCGCCCACGCCGACTGATACGCCGGATCGGTGAAGTTGAGCAGCACCCAGTTCGGATGCTGCTGCGGGTGCACCTCGGTGCCCTGCACCGAGTGCATGATCCAGTCCGGGTGATGGGCGCGCACCCAGTCCAGGCCGAAGCCGGCCAGGCCGCACGCATTGCAGGCATACAGCAGCGACCGCTCCTGCCAGGCCGCCAGGCCGGGGCTCGCCCTGTGCATGGTGCGCGGCAGCGTGCCCCAGGATTGCCGGCCGATGACGGCCGCGTACTGGAGGCCGATGCAGCGGGCGCGCTCGAGCGTCGGCGCCTTCGCCGGGGCGAACACGAGCGGCACGCCCGGCCGGCGCAGCCCGGTGCATATGCGCGGAGCGGTCGTGTCGGACCCGCCCCCGCAGGAGGCGGCCGCCAGGAGCGCCGCGAGAGCGGCGATCGCGGTCAGGAATCGCATCGGGTGCAGCGGCCGGCGGGTGTTCCGATCACTCCGCCGTCGGGCGGCGTGATCACCGCCACCACGTCAACGATGAGCTCCTCGCCACAGTGACGGCAGAAGCCGCCCTCGGGCGGATGGTGGCTGAGTGCAAAGACGATGTCGGAGTCGACGCCCGCGCCCTGCGCCGAGACGACGCCGCGGCCGGCGCGAACGCGCCCGAACTCGAGCCGGACCTGCCCGGTGTGGTCGTCGCCGCCCGTGTGCACCGAGCCGGTGGCAACACCGAGCGCCCCGTCGAGGTCGTCGGCCGACACGGCCGGCAGGTACAGCTCGGCGACGACGTGCTCGTGGCGCACGCCGGCGTCGATCCACAGGTAGGTGCCGAGCTCCTCCCCGCGCCGCGCGGGGAGCGCGCTGACCGTCCCCGAGATCTGTGTCCAGGTCACTTCGCCTCGAGCCAGGTCGCGCCGACGCCGACGTCGATCGCGAGCGGCGGGTCGAGCGGGTAGGCCCCCGTCATCTCCTCGGTCACGAGCGCGCGCAGCGCCGACG
>DATCPV010000070.1:0-2395 GCA_036569885.1 Gaiellales bacterium
TACGCTTAACCGGTGTGAACGCTCCCTGCGTCCTTGCGAGGCTCGGTTCTCGCCGCCCTGGACACCACGGAGATATCGATCAACCATCTAGGTCCGAACGACCTCGGTCAGGACGGCGATCGCGGCCGCGACGTCCTCGACGGCCGCCGACTCCGCCGGGTTGTGGCTGATCCCGTCCCGGCAGCGCACGAAGAGCATTGCCGCCGGCATCACCTCGGCCAGCACGGCGGCGTCGTGCCCGGCACCACTCGGAAGCGCGGGCGGGTGGAGGCCGATCCCGATCGCCGCGCGCCGCAGCCTCCCGGCGAGGATCTCGTCGCACGGAACCGAGCGTTCGTCGTGCACCACCTCGATGCGCGCCTCCACTCCGCGCTCCACGGCGACCGCGGCGACGATCTCGCGCACCCCGCCGAGAAGGGCGTCGCGGCGGGCGTCGTCGGGATGGCGGACGTCGATCGAGATGGAGACGCGGCCGGGGATGACGTTGGCCGCGCCGGGCTCCACCGACACCCGGCCGACGGTGGCGACCGCCTCGCCGTCCGACCTCGCCAGCCGCTCGACGGCGAGCGCGATCTCGGCGGCCGCCGAGAACGGGTCGTGGCGGAGGGGCATCGGCACCGTGCCGGCGTGGCCTGCCGTCCCCGTGAGCGTGACAGACAACCGCGCAGCGCCGGTGATCGCGGTGACGACCCCGACCGGCGCCCCCCGGTCGTCGAGCACCGGGCCCTGCTCGATGTGGGCCTCGAGGTATCCCACCGCTCTGGGCGGCACGCCCGGGACGGCCGGCGCATCCGGGTTGCCGGTGGTCGCGATGGCGCTCTCCAGGGAGGCGCCGTCGGCGGCGGTCATAAGGACGTCCGCCGGGAGGTCGCCGGTCACAAACGCCCGGCTGCCGAGGTAGGCGGTGTGGAAGCGCGCCCCCTCCTCGTCGCAGAACGCGGCCACGGTGAGATCGTGTGTCGGCGGCTGACCACCATCCCGCACCTGCTCGGCGCAGCCGATGCCGGCCAGGATGCCGAGGGTGCCGTCGTAGCGGCCGGCATCGACGACCGTGTCGAAGTGCGAGCCGATCACGAACGCCGGCCGGTCGTCCCCCGTCGCCGTGGCGCCGATCAGGTTCCCGAGCCGGTCGACGCTGGTCGTCATCCCGGCCGCCCGCATCCACCCGTCCAAGAGGCCGCGCGCCTCGAGCAGTGCCGGGCTGCCGTAGCGGCGCGTGATCTCGCCCGGCCGCTCGGTGCACCCGGCCAGCTCGTCGGCCCGGGCAATCACCCGCGCCGCGGCGTCGAACGCAGCGGTCATGCCGGCCCGAGCGCGGCGATGATCTCGCGGGCGGCGGTCTGCATCAGCGCAGCGGGCCCCATCGTCACGCGGAGGTGGCCGGGCAGTCCGACGGTCTCGCCGGCGCGCACGAGGATTCCCTTGCCCAGCAGCCGTTCGAACACCGGCCCGTCGTCAACCCCGAGCCGGATCAGGACGAAATTGGCCTGCGACGCCACCGTCTCGATCCCGGCCGCGGCGAGCGCGGCGGTGAATGCGTCCCTGGCGGCGGCGACCTCGGCCCGGCGGCGCGGCACGAGATCGGGCGTCAGGACGGCGGCGCGGCCGGCGGCGAGCGCCACCCGGTTGACGTTGAACGGCTCCTGCACCACGTTCAGCAGCCGTCCGACCTGGGGGTCGGCGATCGCGTATCCCAGCCGCAGGCCGGCGAGGCCGAACACCTTCGAGCAGGAGCGGATCACGATTACCGGCCGGCCGGCGAGGATGTCGCGCTCGCGGTGCACGCGCACGTCGGGGTCGGAGAAGTCGATGTAGGCCTCGTCCACCACGGCGATGCAGTCGCCCGGCAGCCGGTCGAGGAACTCGCCCCATTCGTCCCGGCCGATGAGGATGCCCGTGGGGTTGTTGGGGTCGCACAGCCACACCAGCCGCGCCGCCGCGGTGTGGGCCGCCGCGGCAATCGCGGGCAGGTCGAAGGCAAGACCGTTTCCCGGCACACTGGTGACCGCGGCTCCGCCGGCCGCCGACACCTGCGCGTAGAGGCCGTAGGTCGTCTGCGGGACAACGACCGCGGTGCCGGGGTCGATGAAGGTCGAGGCGATCGCGCTGATCAGGGCCTGAGCCCCGTGCGCGGGCACGACACACTCCTCCGAGACGCCCAGCCACTCGGCCACCGCCAGGCGGAAGTCCGCGTAGGCCCGCTCCGGATAGAGCGCGGCGCGGGTGACCTCCGCCGCCGCCGCATCCAGGATGTGCTGGGGCGTGCCGAACAGGTCCTCGTTCCAATTGAGCGGCGCCAGCTCGTCCAGGTGGTGGATCTGCTTGAGCTCGTCGCGGCTCGAGCCCGGGTCGTACGGCTCGAGGTCGCGCAGCCACGGCCTGGCCAGCCGCGCCC
>DATCPV010000071.1:0-2091 GCA_036569885.1 Gaiellales bacterium
AGATACCCGGCGTAGATCATCGTCACCTCGCTGGGAATGGGCACACACGCGCTCTCGAGCACCATCAGCAGGAACACCGCCTCGAGGCCGTGGGCGGCGATGAACGTCTGCAGGCCATGGGTGAGCGCGTGCACTGCGACCAGCCTACAGGCCTGTTTGTGTGGAAGCGTTGGCGAGACCGTCACGCGGCGGCTCGAGCCGGGCCGCGAGCAGATAGCAGCCGCAGAGCGCCGTCACACCGGACATCACCACGATCAGGAGCTGGTAGTCGACCAGGCTGATCAGCACCGCACCCAGCGCGATCGAGAGCGTCTGGGGGACGCCCACCACCATGTCGCCGGCCGAGTACACGCGTCCCTGCAGGTCACCCGGCGTGCGCAGCTGCACGGCGGTGTAGTACCCCACCACCGCCCACGAGATGCCCGCACCTGCGATGGCGAACCCGCCCAGGACGACGAACACGTTGGGGATGAGGAGGAGCGAGTCCCCGATCGCGAAGAGCAGCATCCCGAGCCCCACCGTGCGCCCGTCACCGACGCGGCGCAGCATCGCCGCCGAGACGATCCCCCCGGCGACCGCACCGATGCCCTGGGCGGAGCTGAGCACGCCGAGGAACGCGGGCGGGCGATGCAGCCCGTGCTGGATGACCGCGAAGATCACCGTCTCGGCGAACCCCACCACGGCCAGCGCGGCGCCGGTGGTGAGCACGATCCGGCGCAGGCCCTGGGAGCGGGCGATGTGGCGCGTCCCGGCCAGCACCTGTTCGCGCAGGTGATGCTCCGAGGGCCGAGGGCTGTCCTCACGCAGGTGAATCGCCGCAAGGAACGCGGCCGACACGAGGAACGTGGCGGCATCCACGACCGCCACAGCGGGGCCGCCGAAGGCTGCGAAGAGTCCCGCGCCGGCCAGCGGGGCGATCAGGCGCATGCCCTCGCCGGAGGTCTGCAGCGCCGCGTTGGCATCGCCGAGGAGCTCTGCCGGCAGGAGCCGGGTGAGATAGGCCGACTGGGCGGAGTAGAACAGGTAGCCCACCGCGCCGTAGAGCAGCGTGACGGTGTAGATCAGCCACACCTGCCCACGGCCGTGCACGAACACGAGGGTGAGGAGCACGATCGCACCGGCGAGGTCGAGCCCGATCATCAGCGGCCGCTTGCGGACCCGGTCCACGACGAGGCCGAACACCGGCGAGAGCAGGCCGGTTGCGGCATAGGCGAAGAACACCAGGCCGGCGGCGGCGTTCGAGCCGGTGAGCGTCTTCACCCACACGCCGAGCGCCAGGAACATCGCCCGGTCGCCGAACACCGACAGCGTCTGCCCCACGAAGAGCAGCCGGGCATCGCGATGTGCGAGCAGTCGGCGCACCGGTGGGCGCCGCCGCTACTCGCCCGTGGCGACCAGAGCCGCGAGGTTTTGAAGCTGGTGCTCGAGCGCGGCCCGGACCGGCCCCGCCGCCATCGCTCCCAGAAACCGGGGCAGATCGACCTCGGAGGTCAGCGTCACGCGGGTGGCGTGCTCGCCCTCGGCCTCGAGCTCGAAGACCGACATGCCGTCGCGGTTGCCGTCGACCCGCTGCTCCACCAGCCGCCGCGGCCGGTCGGCCTCGACGACCCGCACGATCATTCGCTCGCGCACGCCCATGGCCACGAGCTCACACGCGACATCGCCGTTGTCGAGCACGTGCCCGTCGCGGATCTCGTCGGGGAGCATGCGGATGTGCTTCTCGGGATCGGCGATCCACTCCCACACGACCTCCGGGGACGCGGGACAGGTGCTGGACACCGACACCTTCACCGGCAGGTCACGCCGCGTGATCGCGGACGGGGCGGTAGAGCGTGTCGCGCTGGCGGGCCTGGTAGCCCGCGTTGCGGATGGTGTGGACGAAGTCCTCGGTGGAGGCGCGGTAGGTGGTGCCGGCGGCCGAGACGACGTTCTCCTCGATCATGATCGAGCCCATGTCGTCGGCGCCGAAGGCCAGCGCCACCTGGCCGATCTTCATCCCCTGCGTGACCCACGACGACTGGATGTGCTCGACGTTGTCCAGGTAGATGCGGCTGACCGCCTGCATCAGCAGGTAGTCGAAGCTCGTGGGGT
>DATCPV010000072.1:0-3519 GCA_036569885.1 Gaiellales bacterium
GTGATGATGACCTCGGGCCAGCACCTCGGGCCGATGGCGGGCGAGGTCGCCTACGCGATCTCGAAAGGCGCCATCCAGCAGGCGACCGCGTCGCTCGCCGACACACTTGCCGACCGCGGAATCACCGTGAACACCGTGAACCCCGGCCCGACCGACACCGGCTACGCGCCTCCGGACGCGCACGCCGCCGTGGCCGCCCAGATGCCGGCGGGCCGGTGGGGGCAGCCGCGCGACGCGGCCAATCTGATCGGCTGGCTCTGCACCGACGAGGCCGGCTGGGTCACCGGCCAGGTGATCAACTCCGAGGGCGGGTTCCGGCGCGGATGAGCACGTCGCGCAGCCCCGCGCAGGCCGCGCTCGTCGTCGGCGCCCTGGGAGTCGTCTTCGGCGACATCGGCACGAGCCCGATCTACACGATCCAGACGGTCTTCAACCCCGGCGACCCCCACCCCGTGACGGTGAGCGCCGAGAGCGTCTTCGGCGTCGTCTCGCTCATCTTCTGGTCGGTGACGATCGTCGTGACGCTCGGCTACGTGCTGCTCGTGATGCGCGCCTCAAACGACGGCGAGGGCGGCATCATGGCGCTGATCACGCTCGTCGGGAGCCGGCGCACGCATGGCGGCCGGCGGACGAAAGCCGTGCTCGTGGGGCTCGGCGTCTTCGGCGCCTCGTTGTTCTTCGGGGACAGCATGATCACCCCGGCGATCTCGGTGCTGTCGGCAGTCGAGGGGCTCAAGGTGGTGCAGCCGTCCCTGGCGCACCTGGTCGTGCCGATCACCGCCGTGATCATCGTCGTCCTGTTCGCGACGCAGCGGCTCGGCTCGAGCGCCGTCGGCCGGATGTTCGGCCCGGTGATGGTCGTGTGGTTCCTGGCCATCGCCGCCTGCGGGGTATCGGGCATCGCCCGGAACGCGGCGATCCTGAAGGCGCTGTCGCCGACGTACGCCCTGGGATTTCTGTCCGGCCACTTCGAGATGGCCTTCTTCTCGCTGGCCGCGGTCGTGCTTGCCATCACGGGGGCCGAGGCGCTGTACGCCGACCTGGGTCACTTCGGGCGCGCACCGATCACCCGCGCCTGGCTGCTGCTCGTGTTCCCCGCCTGCATCCTCAGCTACATGGGCCAGGGCGCGCTCGTGCTCGCGCACCCGCACGAGGCCGTCAGGAGCCCGTTCTTCCTGCTCGTTCCGCACTGGGGGCGGTTGCCGATGGTGCTGCTCGCGACCCTGGCGACGGTCATCGCATCCCAGGCGGTGATCAGCGGCGCCTTCTCGGTCGCCCACCAGGCGGTCCAACTCGGCTATCTGCCGCGGCTGCACATCACGCACACCTCCGCCGAGACGGCCGGCCAGATCTACGTGCCCTGGATCAACTGGCTGTTGATGGTCTCGGTGCTCACGCTCGTGTTCACGTTCCAGACCGCAAACGCACTCGCCTTCGCGTTCGGTATGGCGGTCACCGGGACGATCACGATCACGACGGCGCTGTTCTTCTACCTGGCGCACGCACGTTGGCGGCGGCCGCTGTGGCTGGTCGTCGTGGGCGCGGGGGGCTTCCTCACCGTCGACCTCCTCTTCCTGGCCGCGAACCTGACCAAGCTGACCCACGGCGCATGGCTGCCGCTCCTGATCGGCGTGACGGTCTTCACGATCTTCACCACGTGGCAGCGCGGCCGTGCCCTCGTCACCAAGCGCCGGGCGCGTGAGGAGGGGTCGCTGCGCACGTTCATCGACGAGATCCACAAGCGCCGCCCACCGCTGACCCGCGTCCCCGGCACGGCGGTGTTCCTGCACCACCGCACGAGCACAACGCCGCTCGCCATGCGCGCCAACGTCGAGCAGAATCACATCCTGCACGAGCACGTCGTGATCCTGTCGATCGAGACGCGGCATGTGCCGCACGTTGGCGAGGCCGACCGGCTCGCGATCGACGACCTCGGCGATTCAAAGGACGGCATCACCCACGTCGGCGCCCGGTTCGGGTACATGGACCGGCCCAACGTCCCGAGCGTCATGCGGCTCGCGGTGGCGGCCGGCCTCGAGTGCCCGCTCGACGAGGCCTCCTACTTCCTCTCGACGATCGACCTCCAGATCGGCGCCGGGGCTGGGATGAGCCGCTGGCGCAAGCATCTGTTCCTGGCAACGTCGCGCATCACGGCCGATGCCGCCGAGTACTTCGGCCTGCCCCGCCATCGCACGGTCATCATGGGCTCACGCATCGATATTTAGACGGTTGACGCCGACGGGAAGGCGACAACTCGAGCAGGCGTGTGAGCGCCACGGGGTCACCGGCCACCGTGACCGCGCCGGACGCAAGCGCGTCGGGCACGGTCCACGCCGAGGGCACGAGCCTGACGGTGATGGTTAGGGTGGGCATGCGTCACCCCGCCGACATGGATTGGAGATCCGCATGCGCAGGACCGTGGTCGTCCGCTACCGCACCCGCCCCGAGGCGGCTGACGAGAACGCCCGTCTGGTCGAGGGGGTGTATGCGGCGCTGGCCGAGCTCGCGCCACCCGACTTCCGGTATGTGACCTACCGGCTCGCCGACGGCGTCACCTTCGTCCACGTCGCCCATCTCTCCGGGCCCGACAATCCGCTCGTGACCCTGCCCGCGTTCGCCGAGTTCCAGCGCGAGCAGCGGGAGCGCTGCGTCGAGCAGCCGGCGCCGAGCGATGCGACCGTTGTCGGCTCGTACGGATGACCGGCATGCGCTCCTACGACGCAAGCTCACTCATCGAGGCGACGCCGGAGCAGGTCTGGCCCGTGCTCACCGACATCGCCGCCTGGCCCGACTGGGACTCGGGCGTGACGAACGTCGACGGCCGGCTCGCGCTGCACGAGAAGCTCTCGATCGCCGTCGCCGCCAACCCCGGCCGTGTGTTCCCCGTCAAGGTGGTGCAGCTCGAAGCACCGGCCCGGATGGTGTTTCGGGGCGGCATGCCGCTCGGCCTCTTCACCGGCGAGCGCACCTACACGCTCGTGCCCGAGGGCGCCGGCACCCGGTTCACCATGCGCGAGCGCTACACCGGGCCGCTCGCGGGGATGATCTTCAAATCGATCCCCGACCTGGGCCCATCGTTCCGTCAGTTCGCCGAGGGGCTCAGGCAGCGGGTCAAGACCTCGTGATCGTCACCGGCGTGCCGGGCCCCATCCGCAGCGCCGGCCAGCGCGTCATCTTCGCCGAGAGCCGCACGCAGCCGTGAGAACCGGCGGCGCGCTGCCCCGTCAGTATTTCAGCTCGATCTCGACGAAGACGGCATCGCGGCCTGCGCTGTTCACCACGTCGTGGGTGGCTCCGGCCGGGCGGAGGTAGGGCACACCCGCAACCTGCTCGAGCTCGTGCACCGACCCGTCGGCGTCCGTGACCGTGAACGTCCCGCCGGTGACCGGCACGACGATGTAGTCGAAGTCGTGGTGATGCCGGCCTGTGGCCGCACCGTCCTCATCGAACATCCAGGTGGTGACCCTGACGTGGTCATTGTCCGCAACGGCGATCGGTCGGGCGGCGCTCATCGTCACT
>DATCPV010000073.1:0-9131 GCA_036569885.1 Gaiellales bacterium
GGCTCGAGCCGCTCTTCCAGGGCTCGATGCGTGGGCGGACGATGTACGTGATCCCCTTCTCGATGGGGCCGATCGGCTCACCGCTGGCGCATATCGGAGTCGAGATCACGGACTCCCCCTACGTGGCCGTCAGCATGCGGATCATGACCCGGATGTGCACGGCGGTCCTGGACGCCCTGGGCAATGGTGACTTCGTTCGCTGCCTGCACTCCGTGGGAGCGCCGCTCGAGCCGGGCGAGGCCGATGTCGCCTGGCCGTGCAACCCGGACGAGAAGTACATCGCCCACTTCCCCGAGGAGCGGACGATCTGGTCGTACGGATCGGGATACGGCGGCAACGCGCTGCTCGGCAAGAAGTGCTTCGCTCTGCGGATCGCATCGGTGCTCGCCCGCGACGAGGGCTGGCTGGCCGAGCACATGCTGATCGTCGGCGTCCAGTCGCCCGACGGCCGCCGGTCGTACGTCGCGGCGGCGTTTCCGAGCGCCTGCGGCAAGACGAACCTGGCCATGCTCGTCCCGCCCCCGGCGCTGGCTGACGACGGCTGGAAGGTGACCACCGTCGGCGACGACATCGCCTGGATCAAGCTCAGCGACAACGGCCGTCTCTATGCCGTGAACCCCGAGTACGGCCTGTTCGGCGTTGCGCCGGGCACCGGCGAGGCGACGAACCCCAACGCGATGGCGGCGGTCCGCACCAACACGATCTTCACCAACACCGCGCTGACCGACGAGGGCGACGTCTGGTGGGAGGGGATGACCGAGGACACCCCCGCGCACCTGATCGACTGGCGCGGGCAGGACTGGACGCCGGATGCCGGCCGTCCCGCCGCGCACCCCAACGCCCGTTTCACGACTCCCATCACCCAGCTGCCGTCGCTCGACCCGGGCTACGACAACGCGGAGGGGATCCCGATTGCCGCGCTCGTGTTCGGCGGCCGCCGCACGCGCACGGTGCCGCTCGTCTACCAGGCGTTCAACTGGACGTTCGGCGTCTACCTGGCCGCAACCATGGGCTCCGAGACGACCGCGGCCTCCACCGGCGCCGTCGGCGAGGTGCGCCGCGACCCGTTCGCGATGCTGCCGTTCTGCGGCTATCACATGGCCGACTACTTCACCCACTGGCTCAACTTCGGCCGCCAGCTGCCCAACCCGCCGCGGATCTTCTCGGTCAACTGGTTTCGCAAGGACGAGGAGGGAAACTTCCTGTGGCCGGGCTACGGCGAGAACATGCGGGTGCTCAAGTGGATCGTCGAGCGCGCCCGCGGCACCGCCCAGTCGATCGAGAGCCCGCTGGGCTGGGTGCCCCGGTACGAGGATCTCGACTGGCGCGGGCTCGAGTTCGACCGCACCCAGTTCGACCAGGTGATGAGCGTCGACCGCGAGGTGTGGCAGCAGGAGATGGTCAGCCACGACGCGCTCTTCGTGCGGCTCTACGACAAGCTGCCCAAGGAGTTCATCCTCATGCGCGAGCTCATCCTGTCATCCCTCTGGCGCGCGCCCGAGCGCTGGGCCTTCGAGCAGGACTCCTAGTCGCGCAGCTGGACGATCTGCGTCACGGGGTTGATCAGATCGACGCGGCCGATCGGGATGACCTCCGTCTGCGTGCCGATCAGGCCGTGACGGACGACCGCCACCGACTGGGGCGTGTCCAGGTCGCTCCCGTAGATTAGATGTGAGACGCGCCCGACCCTGCGCTGGTCGGATGTGTACACCGAGAACCCCTCGCAGTTGTGCAGATCGACCGGTCGTACCAGCACCGAATCGGCCGCAATGTGTCTCAGAAAACCGATGACGGGCCCCCTCGCCGTCGTATTGCGTGCCGGGTGACGCCTTTTCACCCGGCCCATCGCCCTCGCCCCTGCAAGCGTCCCGGCCGGAGCACTGACGATCCTATGCCCCGCGGCGAGTGGCCGTCAAGCCGTTGTGTTCCACACCACCGGAAAGAGGCGGAGATCCATGGGCGCGCCTGCCGGCAGCTCATCCTCGAGCCCGGGAAACGGGGGCGATGTGCGCCAGGCGCGGGGGGCGTGGACGACGTCGTCGCCGAGGAACCGCACCGAGAACGCGCGCCTCCGCGTCCGCGTGCCGGAGGCCGTGTGGAGCGTGAGCATGTGGAAGAAGACGGCGTCGCCGGGCTCGAGCGCCCAGCCGACGATCGGGGCGGTCTCGCGGTCGATATCAGGCAGCTCCTCGAGCGCGCCCTCCGGAAACCAGCGCGCCTGATCGTCCATGAACGATCGCGGCATGAGCCAGGGGCCGAGGTGCGATCCGGCCAGGAACTCGAGCGTCGATTCGCGCGGGACCGGATCGACCGGCATCCACATGCTGACCGTCTGGCGACCCTCGATGTTGTAGTACGGCTGGTCCTGGTGCCACGGTGTCGGCTGGAGCGTCCCGGCCTCCTTCACGAGCAGATGGTCGTGGTAGAGGCGGACCGTTTCGGAGTCCATCAGCGTCCCGGCGATCGACCCGGCGGCCGAGGTACGGATGAAGCGCTCGTATTCCGGGATGCGGTCCCAGTTGCAGAAGTCCTCGAAGAAGCGGCCGGCATCCGCGGCGGGGCTCGCGACCAGGCCGCGTGGACTGGGGTCGGCGAGGTTGCGCTCGATCCCCGCGGCCACCAGGGCGACGTCGGCGGCCGAGAACGCCCCGCGCACGCAGACGGCTCCGTCGCGGCGGTAGTCGGCAATCAGGGTCGGGGGAAGGGCCGCGGCCATGCACGGCGAGTGTAACCGGCGCCTGTAATCCCGATGACATCCCTCTTGACGCGGTCGCGAAGGCGACCTAGGGTGCCCACGTCTTAGGGTGGCCTAAGTCAACCGGTCAAAGGGAGCAATGAGTCCAGAGCGTACGGCCATACTGGGGGCGATCGCGGGGTTCACGATCTATCTGGGCTTGCCGGTCGGCCGGATCGGCGGGCTCTCCGACCGGCTGCGCGGATTCCTGTCGGTGCTCGCGGCGGGCATCCTGCTCTTCATCTTCTGGGACGTCCTGGACGCCGCCCACGGGCTGCTCGCCGGCGGTCTCGAGATCGCCAAGGGCGGGGGCGGCTGGTCGGTGTTCGCGCTGCGCGGCTCGCTGGCGGTGATCGGGCTCACGGCCGGGGCACTGGGGCTCGGCTGGATCGAGCACGAGATGCTGCGCCGCCGCCCGCGCGCGCCGATGGCCGGCGGCAGCACGGCCGCGGCGGTGGTGGGTGGGCCCGCGACCCCCGACCTGGCGCGCGATGCACGGCGGGCGTCGCTCGCGCTCGGCCTCATGATCGCCACCGCCATCGGCCTGCACAACTTCTCGGAGGGCCTTGCGATCGGCGTCTCCGCCCGCGCCGGCGAGATCGGCCTCGCGACGACCCTGATCGTCGGCTTTGCACTGCACAACGCGACCGAGGGCTTCGGCATCGTCGGTCCGCTGAGCGGCGTCCGGCCCAGCTGGAGGTGGCTGTTCGTGGCCGGGCTGATCGGCGGCGGCCCGACGTTCCTCGGCACGCTGGTGGGCTACCGGGTGTCGTCGCCCGCCCTTGAGATCTGCTTCTACACGCTCGCCGCCGGCGCGATCCTCTACGTCGTCGGCCAGCTGTGGGGCTCGGCCCAGCGCAAGCTCAGCCCCCAGCTCATCCTGGGAGCGCTGGTCGCCGGCTACCTCATCGGGCTTGCCTCTGACCTCGTCATCACCTACGCCGGCGGGTAGGAATGCCACCCAAAGTCGTGGTGGCGGCTTGAAAATTCTGTAAGCGAAGTCGAAAGCGACGCACCCAGGGTCTTCCACCTGTACCGTGCCCACCCACGTTGCCTTCGCCATCGCGCACTCCGCTGCTCCGGTGTGCCGCCCTGACGGGGGCGGTGGTGGCGGCGCTGGGTGCCGCACAGCCCGCCGCGGCGGCCCGCAATCCCGCTCAGACGCCCCTGCCCTCGTGGCAGGTGCTCGCCCCGGGATGGACCGGCGCCAACAAGGAACTGGGCCGCGTGAACGCCATCCTGCGCGTCGGCCGAACGGTCTACCTGGGCGGAAACTTCACGGTGATGGCCAACCACTCGGGCCGCATCGCGACCCGCTGGCGCCTGGCGGCGGTGAGCGCCGGCACGGGCAAGCTGCACCGCCGATTCCACCCGCTGATCAACGGCCGCGTCTACTCGCTGGCCGTGTCCCCGGGCGGTCGCTTCCTCTTCGTCGCCGGTCAGTTCACCGCCGTCGGCGCTCACCCGCGTCACAATCTCGCGGCGTTCAACCTGCGCACCGGCCGGCTGGCGAAGAAGCTCCCCGACCTTGGCATCAGCGGGACTGTGCGCACCGTGGCCGTGTCGGCCACCGGGCGCGTCTACATCGGCGGCACCTTCGGGCGCGTCGCCGGCAGCCCCCGTGCCAACCTGGCCAAGCTCGTGCTGCGCGGCAACCGCTACACGCTCAACCGGCGCTGGGCCCCGTCCACGAACGGCGAGGTGCGTGACATCGTGCTCGCCGCGAAGGCCGCGCGCGTGGTCGTCGGCGGCGGCTTCACCAGCGTGGACGGCCACAGCGGCCAGACCAGCATCGCAGCGCTCGGCCCGGGGCGCGGGCTGGTGCGCCCGTGGGCCAGCCATCCCCAGTCGCTGATTCTCGACCTGGCCCTGTGCGGGAACCGGGTCTACGCCGCCGAGGGCGGGCCCGGCGGGACCGCGCTGGCATACGGCCTCAAGGGATACCTGAAGTGGTTCTACGTCACCGACGGCAACGTCCAGGCGACGTCGTGCGTCAGCCACAGGCCGGTGTTCGGGATGCACGGCGACTTCGTCGCTCCTCACCGCAACCAGAAAATGTCCGAGCACGGATCGGGCAAGCGCATCCAGCGCCACAAGCTCTTCATGCTCACCCGCAGCGGCGTGCTCGAGCGCTGGAACCCCGATCTCAGCTCGACGGCCGGCGTGCTCGGCGTCTGGTCGCTGGCGGCCGGCGGCGGCAACCTGTACGTTGGCGGCGACTTCACCGGCATCCACGGCCGCGCCCAACAGCGGTTCGCGATCCTGCCCCATCGCTGACGGTTTCACCAGGGACTACCGTTCCGGCATGCGGCCCGCCCGGTCCTCCCGCTTCCGCGCCCGGGGCATGCTGTTCACGGCGCTGGCCGTCGGATTGCTTGCCATCGCCTGGGAGGCGGCATCGGCGTCGGTGTGGGTGGTGGCCGTGGCGGCGGCGGCGATCGGCGTCTGGATGGCCGATCTGGCCCGGCGCGACCTGGGGCTGCGGCCGCGGCGCTGAGAGGTGCCGCCCCCTCACCGGCGAATGACAGCTTCTAGAGTCTCTTGCACACCATGCAGGCAGAAGAGTCAACACCGGCCCCGCCGCAGCGTGGGGCCTTCGACGCGTATCTCGAATGGATGCGCGCCCGCGGCGCGTCCGCGGCCACCCTGCGTGCCTATACCGCCGACCTCCGCCAGCTCGCCCGCTGGCTCGATGCCGGCGGGATCCCACCAGAGCAGGCGGATGCGCGCACCCTGCGCCGCTACGCCGCCCACCTGGGAACGCTTCGGTATGCACCGGCGACCACGGCGAGGAAGCTGAGCTCGGTGCGCGGCGCGTACGCATGGATGTTCGACCGCGGGGCGATCGAACGCAGCCCGGCCGCGCTCATCCCCGGCCCCCGGCGAACGCGGACGCTGCCCGCCACCCTGTCGGGCGCCGAGGTCAACCGGCTGCTCGACGCGCCGTGCGGCACCGAGCCGCGCGACCTGCGCGACCGGGCGCTGCTCGAGCTCCTGTACGGCTGCGGCCTGCGGGCGGCCGAGGCATGCACCCTGCGCCTGGCCGACGTCCGGCTCGAGGCGGGCTCGATGCGCGTGATGGGGAAGGGCGGCAAGCAGCGTGTCGTCCCCGTTGGCGGCGCGGCGGCGGCCGCGCTCGAGCGCTACCTCGCCCGTGGCCGCCCGCGTATGGCCGGCGGCGGCCATACGGAACGGCTGTTCGTGAGCGTGCGCGGGCGGCCGCTGCACCCGTCGGATGTGCGCCGGTCGCTGCAGCGCGCACTCGCCCGGGCCGGCGTCGCCGCGCGCTCGCCGCACGCCCTCCGGCACACCTTCGCCACCCATTTGCTCGAGGGCGGGGCCGACCTGCGCAGTATCCAGGACATGCTCGGCCACGCATCAGTCGGCACAACGCAGGTATACACCCACGTGAGCGTGCGCCACCTGACGGCCGCACACCGAAACGCACACCCACGCGCGTGATGACCGACGAATCAGTCGACATTTGGTCCGAGTACAAGCGCACAGGCGACAAACGCCTGCGCGACCGCCTGATCCTGACCTATGCGCCGTTGGTCAAGTACGTCGCCGGGCGGCTCGGCACCGGTCTCCCGGCGCACGTCGACGAGGGTGACCTGGTCAGCTACGGCCTGCTCGGCCTGATGAACGCGATCGAGCGCTTCGACCCGGGCCGCGACATCAAGTTCGAGACCTATGCGATCAGCCGCATCAAGGGCTCCATCATCGACGAGCTGCGGTCGATGGACTGGGTGCCGCGGTCTGTGCGCAGTCGCGCCCGCGAGATCGAGCGCGGCATCGTCGAGCTCGAGCACCGGCTGCACCGCCCGCCGACCGACGAGGAGATCGCGGCCCACCTCGGCATCACAGGATCCGAGTTCCAGGACAGCCTGGCCCAGATCTCGCGCTCGTCGGTGGCGGCGCTGGACGAGCTCTGGACGATCTCCTCCTCGGGCGGCGACACGGTCGCGCTCATCGACACGCTGCAGGACCCGCACGCCGACGATCCCTCGACCGAGATGGCGCGCACAGAGATGCGCGACTCCCTGGCCGGCGCGATCTCGCGCCTGCCCGAGCGCGAGCGCACCGTGATCCAGCTCTACTACTACGAGGAGCTCACGCTGCGCGAGATCGGCGAGGTGCTGGGCGTGACCGAGTCGCGCGTCTCCCAGCTGCACACCAAGGCGATCCTGCGGATGAAGGGCAAGCTCCAGGGCAGCCTCGAGCGGGCCTCGGCCGACCGCCACAGGTAGCCGGCGGATCTCCGACCGGCGGTCGCGGGGGGTGCGGTAGTCTGAGCTGAACCGACGAACCGATCTGCAGCTGGAGGAGTGCATGCCCAACACGGAGTCCGGGAAGATCCGAAATGTGGCGGTGATCGGCCACCGCGGCACCGGCAAGACCTCGCTGGTCGAGGCCCTGCTGTACGAGTCCGGGACGACGAACCGGCTCGGCGCCGTGGCCGACCGCTCGACCGTCTCCGACTACGACGACGAGGAGCGCCGCCGCGGCATGTCGATCTCGGCGACCGTCACCCATCTCGAGTGGCAGGGCCGCAACATCAACCTGATCGACACCCCGGGCGAGCCGAGCTTCCAGGCCGACGTGCTCTCGACGCTGCGCGTGGTCGAGGGGGCGATCGTCACCGTGTCGGGCGTGCTGGGGGTCGAGGTTGGCACCGAGCGCCTGTGGAGGCGCTGCGACGAGCTCGGCCTGTCCCGCCTGCTGCTCGTCAACCTGCTCGATCGCGAGCGGGCTGACTTCTTCGCGACCCTCGAGGCGCTCCAGACGCGGCTCTCGCCGCGATGCGTGGCGGTCGAGATCCCGATCGGGCAGGAGCACGAGTTCCGGGGGGTCGTCGACCTCGTTCACATGGTCGCCTACCTCCACGACGGCGACGGCGCCCACGACGAGCCGGCCGACATCCCGGACGAGATGCGCGAGGTGGCCGACGAGTACCACGACAAGCTGATGGACATCGTCGCCGAGACGTCCGACGAGCTGATGGAGCGCTACCTCGAGGGCGTCGAGATCAGCCGCGAGGAGATGGCCCAGGCGCTCAAGAACCTCGTCACCGAGGGCGAGCTCTTCCCGGTCGGCTGCGGCGCGGCGACCCGCAACATCGGCTCGCGCGGCCTGCTCGACCTGATCGTCGAGGGCCTGCCCTCGCCTGCCAGGGCGCGCAACGTGCCGGAGGTGGGGGGCGCCTCCACGCTGGCGTACATCTTCAAGACGATCGCCGACCCCTACAGCGGCAAGATCAACCTGCTGCGCGTCTTCGCCGGCACGCTCACGTCCGACTCGACGCTGGTCAACAACCACACGCACGCCAAGGAGCGCATCGGCCAGCTGCTGGTGCTGCAGGGCAAGGAGCACACGCCCACCGACGCGCTTGGGAGCGGGTCGATCGGCGCGGTCGCCAAGCTCAAGGAGACCGGCACCGGCGACGTGCTCTCCGACGCCGACAGCCCGGCGCAGATCGAGCCGCTGGCGTTCCCGTCCCCGGTCGTGTCCTTCGCCATCGAGCCCAAGCACAAGGGTGAGGAGGAGAAGGTGCACACGTCGCTGCGGCGGCTGCAGGAGGAGGATCCCTCGCTCGACATCCACCGCGACCCGCAGACGGGCGAGACCATCGTCGCCGGCCTCTCTCAGATGCACGTCGAGGTGACGCTCGAGCGGATGCACCGCCGGTTCGGGGTCGAGGTCACGCTCCACCCACCGCGGGTGCCGTACATGGAGACGATCCGCCGGCCGGCGCGCGCCCAGGGCCGCTACAAGAAGCAGACCGGTGGCCGCGGCCAGTTCGGCGATTGCCACATCACCATCGAGCCGCTTTCGAACCACGAGGGGTACGAGTTCGTCGACAAGATCGTCGGCGGCGTCATCCCCCAGGGCTTCCGGCCCGCGGTCGACAAGGGCATTCAGGAGGCCATGCAGCAGGGCGAGCTGGCCGGGTGCCCCATCGTGGGCGTGAGGGTGCAACTGGTGGACGGCTCATACCACACGGTCGACTCGTCGGAGATGGCGTTCAAGATCGCCGGCTCGATGGCGTTCAAGAAGGCGTTTGCCGAGGCCGACCCGGTGCTGCTCGAGCCGATCATGCGGGTCGAGGTGACCGTCCCGGACGAGAGCCTGGGCGACGTGATCGGCGACATGACGTCCCGCCGCGGCCGCGTTGGGGGCATGGACCCCAGCTCGGGCTCGACGACCATCCACGTCGAGGTGCCGCTCGCCGAGGTGCTCACCTACGCACCCGACCTCAACTCGATGACCGGCGGCCGTGGCGACTACCAGATGAGCCTGCTGCGCTACGACGAGGTCCCCGCCCACGTCGCCCAGCAGATCATCTCCAAGAACAACGAGAAAGAGCTCGCGAAGGCCTGACGCCAGCCCCCCCCCC
>DATCPV010000074.1:0-4329 GCA_036569885.1 Gaiellales bacterium
GCGCCGGGGCAGATCGGTGCGGCGCAGCAGCCGCTGCAAGAGCCCGAGCTCGAGATTCGCGAGCCAGAGCGGCGCCTCGGGCAGAGGGTCGGCGAGCACGTCGCCCCGGACGACGCTCAGCGTCACGCCGTTTCGGGCGGCGTTCTCGGCCGCCGCCCCAACGGCGAGCGGGTCGAGATCGAAGCACTGCACCGGGCCGAACCCGAGCTTGACCGCCGCAATCGCCAGAACGCCCGAGCCGCAGCCGAGGTCGAGCGCGGGCTGGGGCTCGAGCCGCTGCAGCAACTCGAGGGCCGCGCGGGTCGAGCCATGCCCACCGGTCCCGAACGCCCGCCCCGGGTCGATCACCACAACGCGGGGCCAGGCCCCGGTTGGTGGCGCCGCCCAGGGCGGCCCGATCCAGAGCCGGCCGACCGTGACCGGGCGGTGGTGGGCGCGCCAGGCATCCTCCCAGCCGGGCACGACGTCGGCGACCACCAGGCCCTCGCCCGGCGGGTGCTCGGCGTAGCCGGCCAGGACGACATCGTCGCCGTCGCGCTCCTCCTCGAGGCCGCCGGGGAAGAGGTCGAGCATCCGCGCGAGCGCCGGCTCGGCCTCGGCCGCCGGCACCCGCAGGGAGTAGCGCCTCACCGAAACGCGGCCCGCAGCCGGCCGAAGAAGCCGTCGTCGGCCGCGTAGGTGCCCTCGTCGACCGTGGTCTCGAACTTGTCGAGAAGCGCCCGCTGCTCGTCGCTCAGCTTGCGCGGCACCAGCACATTCACGACCACCCGATGGTCGCCGCGGCCGCGACCGCCCAGAACCGGGATGCCCTTGCCGCGCAGCGTCAGCACCTCGCCGGGCTGCGTTCCCGGCCGCACCTCGACCTCGTGCGGCCCGTCGAGTGTCTCGACCGTCGTGGTCGTGCCGATCGCGGCCCGGCTGAACGGCATGTCGAGCACCGACACCACGTCATTGCCCTCGCGCTGGAAGCGGCCGTCCTCGGCGACCGTCACGCTGACATAGAGATCTCCGCGCGGCGCGCCCGCCTCACCGGCATGGCCGCGCCCGGCCAGCCGCAGCCGCTGGCCCGTCATGATCCCGGCCGGGATCTGCACCTCGGTCGGCTCCGTCGTTCGACGCAGGCCGCGGCCACGGCAGGCGGTGCACGGCGTGTCGATGCGCGCGCCGCGGCCCCGGCAGGCGGGGCAGGTGGATGTCTGAACGAACTGGCCGAACGACGTCTGCGAGACGTGCTGGACCTGTCCCGCACCCCCGCACGTCGGGCACGTCGTGGCCGACGTGCCCGGCTCGGCACCGCTGCCCTGGCAGCGGTCGCACGCCGCGACGGTGTCGACATCGATCTCGCGGGTGACGCCGAACGCGGCCTCGGCGAGGGTGAGCTCGACGGCCGCCGCCGCGTCGCCCCCGCGCGAGGGCCGCCGGGATGTGCCGAACAGATCGTCGCCGAAGAACGCCCCCAGGAGGTCGGACAGGCTCGAGAAGTCCATGAACTGCTCGGGGTGAAACTGCGTGCCGGCGACGCCCGCGTGGCCGAACCGGTCGTACCGCGCCCGGGTCTCGGGGTTGCTCAGCGCCTCGTAGGCCTCGGATGCATCGCGGAACTGCTCAGCGGCGGCGGGCTCCGGATTGACGTCGGGATGCAGCTCCCGCGCCAGTTTCCGAAACGCCTTCTTGATGTCGCCGTCCGATGCGTCGCGCGCCACGCCGAGAACGTCGTAGTAGTCGCGCTTCGATGCCACCTCCGTAGTCTACGGGGAGCCGATCACCACTCGTGGAACCCGCGGGTGATGCCGCTGTGCGACACGTGTGCAAGGAACGTCGCCACCGTGGTCGCCAGTGCGAACAGCACCGGCCGCTTCGAGAGAAGCCTCATCTTCACCTCCTGTCCCGTCTCAGACGCTTGTCCGGGCTACCAGCGAACGTCCTGCAGTGCATCTGCCGCCCGCCGGTACAGGTCGGCGGCCCGTGCCGAGTCGCCTCTCTGCGCCGCCACATCTCCCATCGCAACCCACGCTCCGGCCATGTGGCTGATCGACTCCACCGCGGTGAAGCAGTCCACCGCCGCGATGAAGGAGCGCTCGGCCTCGTCGATGCGATCGCACGCCATGTGTGCGCGGCCCATGACCAGACGAGCGTTCCCCTCTTCCTGTCGGAATTCCTCGCGCGATCCCAATAGCTCGATCGCGCGATTTGCGCTCTCGATGGCCCCCTCGGGATCACCGCTGTGCAGGCGCGCCGAGGCGAGCGACGAGGCTGCGAAGGCGGCGTCGACGCGGTTGTCCTGCTCGACCGCGATCCGGAACGCCTCGCGCAGCAACGGCACCGCCTCATCCGGCCGGCCCGTGATCGCGCGCAGCTGGCCGAGGTTGTTCAGGAGCTTGCCGACGTATTCGTGATCGGAGATGCGCTCGAAGAGCACCTTGGAGCGCTCCGCGTAGTCGCGCGCCCGGCCGTACTCGTGCCGCCGCTCGGCAACGAGCGATGCGTCGAGATAGGTCTCGGCCAGGACGCGGTCGTCACCCAGGCCGTGTGCGAGCTCGAGCGCAGCGGTGACGTCCTCGGCCGCCGCGGTGAAGTCCTTCTGACGGCGGCGGATCTTGGCCCGGGTGTTCAGGATCCGCACCCGCAGCGCATCGGACGGCCGCTCGGCTGCGGTCGCGCAGCGCAGCGCCTCGTCGAGCGCGGCGAGGGCGGTCGCGTGGCTGCCCATCTTGAACCGCACGACGCCCAGGCGGTACAGCGCCGCCGCTCGATCGGCATCGTCGCCGGCCTCAGCGAGCGCCCGTGCGCGATCGAGCAGCGCCGCAGCCTCGGGCAGCCGGCCCAGATGGTGCAGCGCCCACCCGTGCGCGAGCGCGTGGCGGCGCTCGAGCAGCCCGCCGTCCCCCGCGCGCTCGACGCCACCGCGCACCGTCTCGAGGGTTGCCAGGGCATCGTCGTAGCGGTGGGCCTCGATCGCCGCCTCGGCGTGGACGAGCGCGGCCTCGGTCGCCGCAAGCGCCGCCGGGCCGGCGTCGCCCTCGAGCTCGTCCCGGGCGACCCCGAGCCGGGCCGAGAACCAGTCCAGGGCCGCCGCGGACGGAGGCGTCTTTCCGAGCTCGACCTGGCTCACATACTCCTTGCTGAACCGGTCGGCGCCGAGATCGGCCTGCGTAAGCCCGAGCGCCAGCCGCCGTTCCCGCACGCGGCCGCCCGGCCCCGATTCGGGCGCGGCCCCTGCGCGGCGTCTGGCGGTGGCGGTGCGTCCCTGTGCCATGGACTCAACGTAGCGCACGATCGACCACTTGACTAGAGCATCCGGTATCACCTGATCGATTCACGCAAGACGTGTCCCCGAGCCCGATCCATCCTGTGAAGCGGCGACCAGAATCGTCACTTGATTTCACCCTTTCTGGGTACTTGACCAGGTCGCCTCACAGGCTTATGTTGAGACCACGACGCGAGACGAAAACGCAGGGACGGCGACGACGGGGTCTCATCGCCACTCCCGGCACGGGGGGTCTGGGTCAGGCGCGGCGGTGAGGATTGGAGCCCCTCACCGCCGCGCGACTCGTTTTTGGGGGCGATACTGCCGCCGTGGCGACACCTGAGTACGGCACGCATGGGCGGATCGTCGCGAAGGACGGCAAGGGCGACGAGCTCGCCGCGATCCTGCGCGAGGCCGCGGCCGGCCTCGAGGCGAACCCCGACTGCCGGCTCTACCTCGTCAGCCGGGCGCTCGACGACCCGGACAGCATCTGGGTGACCGAGGCGTGGGCCGACCGCGCCGCCCACGGCGCGTCACTCCAGGAAGAAGCAGCCAAGGCGCTGATCGAGCGGGCACGGCCGTTGATCGCCGAATTCGCAGATCGTGCTGAGTTCCGTCCGGAGGGCGGAAAGGGCCTTTCGCCTCACTCCTCGTAGATGTCGGCGACCCACTCCGACAGGGAGTGGGCGGCGCTTCGCACCGAGCGGATCGCCACGGCGTAATCCATCCGCATCGGCCCGACCAGCGACACGGTGCCGAGGTTGCGGGTCGCCAGGCCGTAATTGGCCGCCACCATCGCCAGGCCGCGCATGTACGGGACGGTGTGGTCAGAGCCGATGCGCAGGTACGGTCGCGGGGACTCGAGCGCCTCGCGCAGCATCGCCAGCACCCCCACCCTGCTCTCGAGCACGTGCACGAGATCGTTGATCTGGTCGAGATCCGAGAAGCGCATCTCGTCCACGAGCCGGGCCGCTCCGCCGACGTACAGCCCCTGCTGGCCCTCCCACACGAGCTCGGTGAAGGCGGGCCGCAGCGCGGTCAGGAACTCGCGCTCGCGCGGCGAAAGGCCGGGCTCGTCGAGC
>DATCPV010000075.1:0-3393 GCA_036569885.1 Gaiellales bacterium
CCGCACGCCCTCCGCCCCGGCCGGCGCGCGCGTGACCGCCACCGTCAGCCCGAGTGCGACGCAGCCGAGCAGCGTGAAGGGAACGCGCGGGCCGTACGCGCCGCCGAGCAGGCCGCCCGCGACCGGCCCGACCAGGGTGCCGATGGTTGCGAACGACATCGCCGCCCCCAGCACCCGGCCGCGGTTTCCCGGCTCTGTCCCCTCGGACAGCCACGCCATTCCGGCCGTCCACGACACCGCCGAGGACAGTCCCTGGCCGATCCGGGCGGCCATCAGCAGCCAGAAGTTGCCGGCGAACCCGCATCCGAACGTGGCGATCGCGAGCAGGGCGACGCCGAAGATGGTCAGGCGGCGGGCGCCGACCCGCGCCGCGAGGTTGCCGGCGGGGATCGACCCCAGGAGCACCGCCCCGCTGTAGATGCCGACGATGAGCCCGGCCTCGGTCTTCGAGAGGTGCAGGTCGCGCACGTACCCCGGCAGGAGCGGGACGATTGCGAACATGAGCAGGGCGTCGAGAAAGACCACCCAGTAGACGACTCGCGGCTGCCGTGCCATCCGTGCGACAGTAGCGCAGGCATGGAGCGGGAGTTCTCGGCCGGCGGCGTGACGGTGCGCCGCATGCGCGGCGGCTGGTACGCCGCCGCCATCCAGCCCGGCGGCCGGCCCGGGGTGCTCGCGCTGCCCAAGGGCCTGGTCGAGCCCGGCGAGCCGCCGCTCGAGACCGCGGTGCGCGAGACGCTCGAAGAGACCGGCCTGCGGGCCGAGCCCGTCTCCAAGCTGGGCGACGTCCGGTACGTCTACACCCGCGGGGGCCGCCGGATCTTCAAGGTGGTGAGCTTCTACCTCCTGCGGTGGCGGTCGGGGCGGCTGGGCGAGATCAGCCCGGAGATGCGGATCGAGGTCGATCGGGCCATGTGGATCCCGCTCGCGCAGGCCCCGAAACGGCTCTCCTACGGCGGCGAGCGGGATATGGCCGCCAGGGCCTTCGACGCGCTGGAACGGTCGATATGATGCCCACGGCCGTGAACGCGCTCAACTTCTACTCCCCGGTGGTCGTCGATCAACTCCGCCACCGGCGGAAGACCGCGACCATCCGCCTGGGCGACAAGACCGGCAAGTACAAGAAGGGCCAGGTGGTGTCCGTGCTGGTCGGACAGCGCTTCGGCGTGCGCGAGAAGGTCTTCGACGCGGTGATCGACAAGGTGGAGGTCAAGCCGCTGCACGAGGTCTCGCCGCGCGAGATCCAGCACGACAACCCCGAGATCCGCCACATCGACGAGTTCACGCACTTCCTCGGGCAGCTCTACAACCGCGAGGTGACCGAGGACGCCACGGTCACCGTGATCCACTTCTCCGAGATCCGCGCGTAGTCTTAGCCGCGGTGGCGCCAGGGAGGCTCGCGGAGCGCTTCCGCGAGGGCGTCGCGGCCGCCGCTCGTAACCGGCGGTCCGTGCGTCACCAGCACGCGGTCGAACTCCTCCGCGAGCAGCGGCTCCACCGTGGGCACGAAGCGGTCGGCATACCACCGCCGGCGGCGCTCGTCGACCGGCTCGGTCGACCAGATCCGCAGGCCGGTCGGAAGGCCGATCACCGCGTCGCCGAAGGCGAGCGCGCCGTGTGACTCCACCAGCAGCGGCATCTCCGAGCGCCGCGGCCGACCGATCGTAAACGCGCGGACTCCGCCGGGCTCGGCGTCGGGCGCGAGCTCGCGGAAGATCGACCGGTCGGAAAGCCGCTTGGCCGCGTTGCGGTGACCCCAGACGGTGGTGCCCGGGTAGCGGGCACAGACCGCCTCGGCGCTGCGCACGTGGTAGGGGATCGTGATCACGACGACCGCGTCGCCCGAAACGATGCCGTCCAGCCGCGGCCAGAACTCGTCGTCGCCGGCCGGCGCGAGCGGGTCGATCAGGACGGTACGGCCCGGCTCGACGAGCGCGTAGCAGCCGACCTCGGCGCCCCATTCACCCGGGTGCCACTCGGGGTGCCGCGCGGTCCAGCGCCAGAGACCGCCGGCCAGCTTCTCCAAGGCCGGTCAGTCCTCGTCGTCCCAGACGGCCATTGCGACCGGGACGGTGCCGGGCTTGACCGGCTCCGACCGAACGGCACGGCGTGCGCTGCGAAGCGCGGAGCCGGCCCGCTCGACCAGCTCGTCGAACGACTCGGCGTGCGCGGGGCACGCGGCGATTCCGACGGCGGCCTGGGGCATCGATCCGCCCTCGGTGCGCGCGCGGGCGATCGCCCGCAGCACGCGCTCGGATGCGACGGAGGCCGACCGGCTGTCGGTCTCGGGCATGATCACGCCGAACTCGGTCGTGCCGACGCGACAGGCCACGTCGAGTGCCCGGACGCTGCCGCCGATCGCGGCGCCTAGCGTGCGCATCGACGCCTCGACCTCGTCGGGGGCGACGTCGTCGACGCTCGCCAGCGCAAGCGCGACGGGGCGGTCGTAGGTGCGCGCCCGCTCGATCTCGCGCGTCAGCGCTTCGACGAAGAAGCGGCTGTTGAAGAGGCCGGTGTGATCGTCGCGGCGCTCGAGCAGGGTGGCCTCGGTGCGAGCGGCCGACAGATCCTCGGCGAGCCCGCGGGCGCGGCGATGCTCGCGCACGGCAAACCCCGCGGAGGCGACCAGGGCTCCCGCTGCGAGTACCACTACGGGGAGGATGATCGCGAGGCTCATAACGCTGTACTCTCGTTATCGCGGGCCGGGGTGCGTGCGTCAAGCCGCCTGTGGCGCTCGGGCTTGCGGCGGATGTCCTCGCCGAACAGGGTTGCGGGCCGAAGCTCGGTGCCGCAGTCGGCGCATGTGAGCGCCATCATCGAGAAGATCCCCGCGCCGCAGCCCGGGCATGCGGTGATGACCTCGCCACCGCAGTCGGGGCAGGCTTCCGGCAGAGCGTCGGCGTTCGGGGCCATGAACCGGCGCCCCCACCCGCACCGCAGGCAGAAGCCGCAACTGTCTCCGAGCGCACGGCTGCGGTCGTACCCCATGGGTCGATTCTTGCACAGGCCCCGTCCTGCCGCGTTCGGGTGATGTGACGCGTCGCCGCCACCAAGTACACTGCGTCGAAGCATGGCGGTAGCCCGTGAAGCCACCCCGGTCTCCTCGGCGGCGGACATCAAGGAGGCGGACCTCGACCGCGAGGACCTTCTCACCATCTACCGCAACATGTTGATGACGCGGGGGATCGAGGAGCGCGGTCACATCCTGTACCGCCAGGGCAAGATCCCCGGCAGCTTCTACACCGGCCGCGGGAACGAGGGCGCGGCCGTCGGAGTCGCGACCGCGATGCGGGCCGACGACGTCGGCACGCCGATCCAGCGCGACATGGGCGTCCATGTCACCCGCGGCACCGAGCCGTGGCGGATCCTGGCCCAGTACATGGGCCGCAGCGA
>DATCPV010000076.1:0-5881 GCA_036569885.1 Gaiellales bacterium
ACAGATTCACCGCCTGACACCCACCGGGGTCGGTCACTACAATCCCGCGGGCCGTGGCCAACGTGCTCCTGATCGTCGTCGACTGCCTCCGCGCCGAGGCGCTCGCGCGTGGGCGCGGGGCGTGGCCGCGGATGAGCCAGCTCGCGGGCAGGTCGGCCCGGTTCACCGCGTGCTACTCCACCTGCCCGACGACGACGCCCGCGGTAACCGCGATCCTCACAGGCCGCTACCCGAGTGCGCACGGCGTGCGCGGGCTGCGGGGCACCCAGCTCTCGGAGTCGATCCCCACCGCCGCCGAGCAGCTCACCCGGGGCGGCCTCACGAGCTGGTGCTCGGCGACCGGCCCGCTGCTCGACACCGTCGGCACGTTCCGCGGATTCACCGATGTCGAGTACCGCGACGTGCCCCGGCGCTCGGTGCACTCGCCGTGGGGCGAGGAGAGCGTCGCGCGGCTGGCGCAGCTCGCGGCCGGCGGCACGCCCTTCTTCGCGCTCGTGCACCTCTGGGATGCACACACGCCGCGCTCATACCCGGCCCGCTTCGAGAACCGCAGGCACGGCCGCAACGCCTACGAGCGCTCGATCGCCGGCATGGACGAGTGGATCGGCGCCGCGGTCGATGCGGCCGGCCCGGACACGATCGTGGTGCTCACCGGCGACCACGGCGAGAACGTGACCTTCGAGCCGCGCAGCCTGCGCGATCAGGCAGCCTGGCGCCGCATCAACCGGCGGCTGCCGATCGCCCGCTGGGCGCAGGCGACCGTCGACCACGGCGTGCGCAGTCACTCCAAGCGTGCCCTGCGGTGGGCGCCGCGCTATTTCTGGAATCACGGCCAGACGCTCGAGGATGACCTGGTGCGGGTGCCGCTGGTCGTCGCCGGCCCGGGCATCGTGCCCGGCGCGCGGCGAACGCCGGTCAGCCACGTCGACCTCGCTCCGACCCTGGTCGACCTGGCCGGGGGGCCTCACCCCGACGCGGGCTGGCAGGGGCAGAGCCTCGCCTCCTCTCTGCGTGACGGGCGCGAGCCGCCCGCGCGCCCCGTGGTGATGGAGATCGCGGTGGCGCCGTCGATCCCCGCCATCCGCCAGCAGGCGATCCGCGACGGCCGGTACAAGCTGATCACCTCGTTCGACGACGAGCGTGTGACCGATGCCCTGTATGACCTCGACGCCGACCCCGGCGAGCGCCGAAACCTGATCCTGACCGCCCCGGCCGAGGCCGATCGGCTGCGCGAGACGCTGCGCCCGCTCGTCGCCGAGCGCGCCGAGGCGGTCGCGATGGGCGCGGACGATGACGCGGAGATCGCGGAGCGCCTGCGGGAATTGGGCTATCTGTAGCCGTTCTGGGGTGCTACTGTGAGTTGGTACGAGTCCGCGACCGAAGGAGGCAGACGATGAAAGCGACGATCCGATCGGCCTCCACGCGCTGCGCCTGACCGCTCGCCCCGCTCGTCGCGGGCCTGAATGTTCCGAGAGTCCGACGCCGGCGCGCATACGCGTCCGTCCCGTACTCAAGGAGATTCCCCAGTGAACCTGGAACACCTGGGCTGGAACCCGGCGTTTGCCGAGGCATTCCAGCCGTTTGCCGACTCCGGCCTGCTGCCCGGCCGGGTCGCGGTCGAGCACCGCGGTGCCCTCGTCCTCCTCACCGCCGATGGTGAGGTGTGGGCCGACGTGCCCGGCCGCCTGCGCCACCGCGCCGCCTCCGAGGCGGAGCTGCCCGCGGTCGGAGACTGGGTTGCCTACAGCCACCACCCGCAGGCCGAGCGGGCCACCATCGAGGCTGTGCTGCCTCGCCGGACGGCCTTCCTGCGCAAGGTCGCCGGCCTCGAGACGGTCGAGCAGGTCGTGGCCGCAAACGTCGATGTCGTCTTCGCCGTGGCGTCGCTGGAGGGACCGCTCAACCCCCGCCGGCTCGAGCGCTACCTGGCGCTGTCGTGGGAGAGCGGCGCCGATCCGGTGGTCGTGCTGACCAAGGCCGACCTGTGCGAGAACGTCCCCGAGGCGCTGGTGCGCGTCGGCGAGATCGCGCTCGGCGTGCCGGCATATGCCGTCTCCGCGGTCACCGGCGACGGGATCGAGCACCTGGTGGCCCACCTCGCCGGCGGGCGCACGGCGACGCTGGTCGGTCCCTCCGGTGTCGGCAAGTCGCCCCTCGTGAACCGCCTCTCCGGCAGCGAGCGGCTCGCCACCGCCGAGCTCCGTGCCGACGGCCGCGGCCGTCACACGACGACCCACCGCGAGCTGGTGGTGCTCGAAAGCGGAGGCTGCCTGATCGACACGCCGGGGATGCGAGAGCTCGTCCTCTGGGATGCGGGCGAAGGGCTGGAGCAGGCGTTCGACGACGTCGAGCTCTTGGCGCTCGAGTGCCGGTTCTCCGACTGCGCGCACGACACCGAGCCGGGGTGCGCCGTCCGGGCGGCGGTCGCCGCCGGCACACTCGACCGCGGCCGCCTCGAGAGCTTCCTGCGGCTCCAGCGCGAGCTGCTCTACCTCGAGACGCGACACGACGCGCGCGCCAAGTCAGAGCAGCGCAAGCAGTGGCGGGCGGTCACGCGCGAGATGCGCCAGCGCACCCGCGAATAACTGCGGTCTGACCCCGTTTTGGAGCAGGGCTAGACCGGGGCTTCGGTGTCGGGCCCGCCGGGCGGCCGGCGGCCTCGCCGCGGCGAGCGCATCTGGGTCAGGAGCGCGGAGATTCGCGTGCGCTCAGACGGGGTGAACACGCCGATCGCCATCAGCCCGAGCGGGAACGCCGCCACCATGACGACGCGGAGGGGGATGCCGACCACGCCGGTCGCGGGCACCAGCTCGACCGACACCGCCATGAAGACGGCGGCCAGCGCCACGATCCGCAGCACCCGGCTGAAGTCGTACGACACCGGGTAGCTGCGCTGCGCGTTGCGCCATCCCAGGGTCACGAGCACCGCGAACCCGATCACAGTTGACCAGCCGGCACCGAGGATGCCCCAGCGGGGGATCAGCAGGAAGTTGAGGCCGATGTTGACGGCCGCCGCGGTGCTGGTGACGACGGGCGTGAACCGCGTCCGTTTCGAGCGGTTGACGCCGATGTTCAGGATGTAGTAGGCGCCGTACAGCACCGAGCCCGACATCAGGAGCGGCACCACCGGCACGGCGCCGTACCAGCGCCGGTTCATCGCCACGTGGATGTACGGCGTCGAGAACGCCGTGATCGTGACCACACCCCAGGCCATCAGCATGCTCCAGTAGGTGAGCACCGCGCGGTAGGTGCGCTTGGCGTCGCCGTCGTCCAGGATCAGATTCGCAAACGGGATCCACGCCGTCTGGAACGCCGACACGATCAGCATGATCCCGAGCGCGATCTTGTTCGCGGCCGAGTAGGTGCCGAGCTGGGCGCTGCGCTCGAGCTGCGTCCCCTCGGTCAGCCGCTGCACCTGCACCCGGTCGGCCAGGTTGAGCGCCCACAGCGCCACGCCGGCGGGCATGAGGGGCAGTGAGAAGTGCAGCATCTGCCGCAGCAGCGGCCAGTTCACGTGCAGGCCGATCATGTCCCGGCGGGCGTACAGGAGCAGGAAGTAGGTGATGTACGTGCCGGAGAAGTTCCCGAGCATGATGCCGGCGGCGCCCATGTGGATCGGGATCACCAGGATGATCGACAGCGCGACGGTGATCGCGATGTTGATCAGCGAGTACACGACGAACGCCGCCGGCCGCTGCTCGATCCGGTAGATCCCGGTGACGATCGCGTAGTTGACGCTCACCCACAGCCCCGCCACCCCGATCAACGCCAGCTCCTGGGTGACCTGGAGGCCCGAGGCGATCGGGCGGATGAGGGCCACGCCCAGCAGCACGAACACCGTCGAGAGCACCAGCACCCCGGTGAACACCGTGCGGATCGTCCGCCGGCGCGCATCCGGCTCGCGGTTGTCCCAGCTGAACCGGAACATCGCCGTCGGCAGCCCGAACTGGAACACGACCGCCGCCAGCGAGCTCGCGGCCATGACCGTCTCGACCTGGCCGAACGCCGACTGGCTGACGTACTCGGGCCGGGTGTAGATCGGCAGCAGGAAGATGCCGACCAGCTTCGAGACGATCCCGCCCAGCCCGTAGACGAACGACTGGCCGGCGAGCTGCTTCAGCCGGGCGCCCATCCCGGCGTGCTGGGGGGTCTCCTGGTCGGTGGCCGCCCGGCCGGCCGCAAATCTGTGCCGAATTCGTCCCGGCTTCTTTCCGGGGACTGTCCCCACGCTTTCCTAGATGCCCATGACGCCGATCAGCTCGCGCACGGCGTCGGCCGACCTGTTGAGCTGGGACTGCTCGTCTGCGTTCAGCGTGATCTCGAGCACCTCTTCGAGCCCACCGGCGCCGAGCCGGCAGGGGACGCCCATGTAGAGGCCATTGAGGCCATACTCGCCCTGCAGGAACGCGCAGCAGGGGAGAACCCGCTTCTGGTCGTGCACGACCGAGTCGACCATCTCGGAGACGGCCGCCGACGGCGCGTAGTAGGCCGACCCCGACTTGAGCAGCTTGACCACCTCGGCGCCGCCGTCGCGGGTGCGCTGGACGATCTCGGCCAGCCGCTGGGACGGAATGAGCTCGCTCACCGGGATCCCGGCCACGTTCGTGTACGACGCCACCGGCACCATCTGGTCGCCGTGGCCGCCGAGGACGAAGCCGGTCACGTCGCGCGCCGAGACTCCCAGCTCCCAGGCCAGGAAGGTGCGGAACCGGGCCGTGTCGAGCACTCCGGCCATGCCGATGACGCGCTCGCGCGGGAAGCCGGCCTCGGTGAAGGCGACCTGGCACATGGCGTCGAGAGGGTTGGTGACAACGATCAGGATCGTGTCGGGCGAGTGGGCGACCAGGTTTTTGGTGACGTCGGCGACGATGGCCTGGTTGGTCTTCAGGAGGTCGTCGCGGCTCATCCCCGGGGTGCGGGCACGTCCCGAGGTGATGATGCAGATGGCCGACCCGGAGGTCTCCTCGTAGCCGTTCGTGCCGACAACGTTGGGCTCGTAGCCGACAACGGGGCCGCACTGGTTGAGGTCAAGCGCCTTGCCCTGCGGCAGCCCTTCGACGATGTCCACCAGGACGACGTCGGCGTAGTCGCGCTCGGCCAGCCGCTGGGCGGTGGTGGCGCCGACGTTGCCGGCGCCGACGACGGTGATCTTGGGACGACTCATGCCCGCACTCCCATCTGTTCGATGATCGCGTCTGCCACCTGCGACGTGCCCACCGCGGTGGGGTCATCCCGCGACGGCTTCATGTCGTAGGTCACCGACCGGCCCTCGGCGATGACCGCCGCGATCGCGCCCTCCAGGGCGTCGGCGGCGGCACCTTCGTCGAGGTGGCGCAGCATCAGCATGCCCGAGAGCATCATCGCGATCGGGTTGACCCTGTTCTGGCCCTTGTACTGCGGGGCCGAGCCGTGGGTGGGCTCGAACACAGCTCCGGCCGTGCCGAAGTTCGCCCCCGGGGCAACTCCGAGACCGCCGACCAGGCCGGCGCCGAGGTCGGAGACGATGTCGCCGTAGAGGTTCGGGAGCACGAGCACGTCGTAGAGCTCCGGCTTCTGCACGAGCTGCATGCACATGTTGTCCACGATCCGGTCGTCGAACTCGATATCGGAGTTCTCGGCCGCGACCTGGCGGGACACGTCGAGCCACAGCCCGTCGGTGTGCTTCATGATGTTGGCCTTGTGCACGGAGGTCACCTTGCGGCGGCCGTTGCGGCGGGCGTAGTCGAAGGCGAACTCGACCACCCGGCGGGTGCCTGCCTCGGAGATCGGCTTGATCGAGATGCCTGAGCCGTCGCGGATGTGGGTGCCCGTCAGCCGCTCGATGGTCGCCGCGATCTCGGCCTCGCCAGGCGACCCGCGCTCGAACTCGATGCCCGCGTAG
>DATCPV010000077.1:0-2884 GCA_036569885.1 Gaiellales bacterium
GCCCCCACGACTACCGTCTGCCCCATGCCCCCAAACCGCCCGACCACCGCCGACCTCGATGCTCACATCCAGCACCTGTGCGACGTGCACGGCATCGAACGGGTCGCCGGCCGCCGGGGGCTCGCCTACCGGCGCGGCCCTGCGGGGCGGCGCCAACCCGGGATCCGGATCCCGCCGGTGCGGAGCCAGATCACCTACGCAGTCGCGTTGCATGAGATCGGCCACCTGCTCGGGCCGGGCCGGTCGGGCACGCGGCTCGAGAAGGAGGCGGCGGCGTGGCGGTGGGCGCTCGCCAACTCGGTGGTCGAGCTGAGCGACCATGCCCGCCGAAGTGCCGGCCGGCGGCTGCGCTCCTACGTCACCTGGGCCGAGTATCGCCAGCACCGCATGCGGCCGCCCCGCATCCCACCCGCGACATCCCCGTTCTGGTCGCTGCTCGCCGAGCTCGAGGCATAGCGGGACGGCTCCGCCGGGCCGTCAATCTGGCCGCGGGTAGACTCGCACGATGATCGACCGCACCCCCGTGGGAGTCGGCCCGCGGGCCCTCGCGTACGTCCTCGACTCCCTCGTCCTCGCGGTCATCATCGCCCTCGTCGACATCGCCTCGGGCGGGACGAAGCCGAACGCCAGCCGCACCTTCCTGTCCAACCCGAACACCGCCGCGGTGGTGCTGATCATGGCGGCCAGCCTCGTCTACTTCGGCGGTCTCGAGAGCGCGTGGGGCGGCACCGCCGGCAAGCGTCTCGTGGGCCTGCGCGTGACGATGGCGGACGGCAGTGCCCTGACCGGACGCGCCGTGCTGATCCGGACGGTCTGCCGCCTGATCGACGGCATCCTGTTCTATGCCGTCGGCGCCATCCTCGTGTGGGCGTCGCCGCGCCGCCAGCGCCTGGGAGATCGGTGGGCGGGCACGGTGGTCGTGCGCACACGCCGCAGCACCGGCTGAGGCGGCCCTACCAGAGTTTCACAGCGGCATTGCGGGGTACGATCCGGTGAACGATCGTGAAGGAAGGTGATCGGAATGGCGAAGACCCTCATCAGGCTCACCGAGCCGCTGGTGCGCGACGGCGCGGAGCTGCGGCCCGCGACGTGGGACGAGGCTCTCGACCGCGCGGCCGCGGGCATCACGGCGGCCAAGGAGACCTACGGGCCCGACTCGTGCGGGATGTTCTCGTGCTCGAAGGCCACCAACGAAGTCAACTTCGTGGCGCAGAAGTTCATGCGCGCCGCCATCGGCACGAACAACATCGACAGCTGCAACCGCACTTGACACGCTCCCAGCGTCGTCGGTCTGGCGACAGTGTTCGGAGCGGGCGGCGGCACCAGCTCGTATAAGGAGATCGAGGAGACGGACGTGATCCTGCTGTGGGGCTCCAACGCCCGCGCGACGCACCCGATCTTCTTCCATCACCTCCTGACGGGGGTCCACAACGGCGCCCGCCTCTACGTCATCGACCCCCGCCGCACCGGCTCGGCCGAATGGGCCGACGGCTGGTTGGGGATCGACGTCGGCACCGACATCGCCCTCTCGAACACCGTCGCCCGCGAGATCATCCACGCCGGCCTGCACAACCGCGAGTTCATCGACAACGCCACCACCGGCTTCGAGGAGTACGCCGCCTCCGTCGAGGAGTGGACGCTCGACCGCGGTGAGCGTGAGACCGGCGTGCGGGCCGACCTGATCCGGGAGATGGCCCACACCTATGCGCGGGCCGACCGGGCCGAGATCTGCTGGACGCTCGGCATCACCGAGCATCACAACGCGGTCGACAACGTGCTGGCCCTCATCAACCTCGGCCTCCTCACCGGCCACGTCGGCCGCTACGGCTCGGGCCTGAACCCGCTCCGCGGCCAGAACAACGTGCAGGGCGGCGGGGACATGGGCGCAATCCCCAACAAGCTCCCCGGCTTCCAGGACATCGAGTCGGACGACGAGGCCCGCGAGCGCTTCAACCAGGCCTGGGGCGTCACCATCCAGCCCAGGTACGGCTGGCACCTGACACAGATGTTCGAGGCCATGGAGCGCGGCGACCTGCGCTGCCTGTTCGTGCTCGGCGAGAACCCGGCCCAGTCGGAGGCCGATGCCACCCACGCCAACGAGCTCCTCGGGGGCCTCGACTGCCTGATCGTGCAGGACATCTTCCTCACCCGCACCGCCGAGATGGCCGACGTCGTCCTGCCCGCGTCGGCGAGCTGGTGCGAGGCCGAGGGCACCGTCACCAACAGCGAGCGCCGCGTGCAGCGGGTGCGCAGGGCGCTCGACCCGCCCGGCGAGGCCCGCGACGACATCGAGATCATCTGCAGCGTCGCCCAGCGCCTCGGCTGCGACCTCCGCTACGAGTCGGCCGAGGACGCCTGGAACGAGCTGCGCAGCCTCTCCCCCATGCACGCCGGCATGAGCTACCCCCGGCTCGAGGAGCTCAAGGGCATCCAGTGGCCGTGCGCCGACGAGGACGATCCCGGCTCTCCGTTCCTGCACGGCCGCCTCTGGGAGACCCCGGCCGGCGGGCGCAGGGCGCCGTTCAGCGTCGTCGTTCACGAGCTCCCGGTCGACGAGCTGACCGAGGAGTTCCCGCTGCGGCTGACCACCGGCCGGCACCTCGACTCCTACAACACGGGCGTGCAGAGCGGCGGCTACAGCTCGCCGCTGCGGCGGGGCGAGACCATCGACCTGTCGATCGAGGATTGCGAGCGCCTCGACCTCGCCGAGGGTGAGCGCGTCAAGATCACCTCGCGCCGCGGTACGGTGACCGCGCCCGTGCGCATCGACTCGACCCTCCGCCCCGGCCTGGCGTTCATGACGCTGCACTTTCCCGATCAGGTCGAGACCAACGTTCTCACCATCGACGCGACCGACCCCAAGTCGGGCACCGCCGAGTTCAAG
>DATCPV010000078.1:0-4872 GCA_036569885.1 Gaiellales bacterium
GACCGGGGCCAGGTAGACCCGCCGCATCCGCGCCTGCATCTGGCGCTCGCGCGCCTCGGCCAGAAGCTCTGCGCCGGTGCCGCCGTCGACGAGCTCGGCAAATCCCGCCGGGCCGAACGACAGGTCACGCGACATGCGCTCGCTCGCCGCCAGCGCGTCGCGCACGCGCTTGAACGCCGAGCGGGCCTCGAACGTGCCCGCGCGCGGGAAGATCAGCGCGAACTGGCCGGCGCCCAGATGCGCCACCCGGTCGTCCTGGCGCACGGCGCTCAGCGCCAGCGCACCGATCTGGCCGACGATGTCGGCCTGGTCGATCATGCCGGGGCCCATCTCGAGGCCGTTCAGCTCGAAGACGGCCACGGCCAACGGCTGGCTGCGCCAGCGCGCGACGGACGCCGCCCGCTCGAGCTCGAGCGCGAACCCGTGGGCATCCAGTGTCAGGCCCGCCGAGACGCCGGCGGCCGCCAGCGCCAGCTTGGCGCAGTCGGACAGCACCGTGACGAATGCCAGCTCGAGCCGGCCGGGAGTGCGGCGGCAGTCGATCTCGATCCCGGTCGCCGTCGGCCGCAGCGTGCACGGCACGGCCGCGCGCGCCACCGCGTCTGCGAGGACGCGCTCGATCTCCTGCGCATCGGCCTCCGGGGCCGCGAGGGCGGCCGCGGCCTCGGACAGGATCTCGATCAGGCGAAGCTCACGCATTTGTCAACGTATCGGGCGGCGACGGCGATGTCTTGAGCGACCGCGGCTCAGGCGGCCGCGCGCGGGGTCATGACGACCGGGTACTCCATGGTCGCGACCGTCGCGAGCCCGCCGGCGTCGATCGCGAACTGGCCGCGCCGGTACCACCCCGGCGCCCGCTCGAGCACCCGCAGGAATGCGTCGACGGGGCCGGCCTCGTACTGGCTGCCTTTCCCCAGCACGAGCTGCTCGATGGCGCGCTCGGGCGACATGCCGCCGCGGTACGGGCGGTTGGATGTCATGGCGTTGTAGGAGTCGGCGACCGCGATCACCCGGGCCAGCCGCGGGATCTCCTCGCCGCGCAGGTTGTCGGGATAGCCGGCGCCGTCCCAGCGCTCATGGTGGCTGCGGACGACCTCGGCCATGTCGGTATAGCCGGGAACCTCGAGCAAAATCGCCTCGCCGATCGTCGAATGGCGGCGCATCTCCTCCCACTCGCCCTCGTCCAGCGCCGCCTGCTTCTCGAGCACCTCCGCACGCACACCGATCTTGCCGATGTCGTGCACGAGCCCGCAAAGATGGATCCGGGCCGAGTCCTCCCGGCTCATGCCAAGCTCGCGGGCGATGTCGCGTGAATACTCGGCGACGGCCTTGGAATGGCCGGCGGTGTAGGCGTCGCGCCCGTCGATGGCCTTCACCAGCGCCTCGGCAAAGCTCATGTTGATGCGCCGCAGCTGGCTGTTTGCGGCCTCGAGATCGGCATTGGCCCGCTCGAGCGCGCCGATCAGGTGCTCCTTCGGGGCGTGCATGCCGAACGCGTACCGGGTCGCCGCCACCGGAATCGCGAAGAAGACCAGCACCCAGGCGCCCGAGCCGCGATAGGCAAAGGCAAAGAGGGCGCCGACGGGCGCGCACAGCGACACCGTGACGAGCGCGTGGACGCGCACCTGGCGCCAGAGCTCGATGGTCGAACTGCGGTGGCGCAGCCACAGAGTCACCGCCGTCACGCCGAACTCCACCGCCGAGGCCACGGTCGCCGCGACACAGGCCACCGCGAACAGGTGCCCCAGGCCGGCGTCGGTCGCGGGCGCCTGCACCGCCATCGCGGCCAGGCCCGCGCACGCGCCCGCGAGGGCGCGCCCGCACGTGAAGATGACGAACCTCTCCACCGGTCCGCGCCGGTCCGACAGCATCGCCCCGAGCCCCACGGTCGCAGCCGCGGCGGGGCCGAAGAGGACGGCTGCCATCACCAGCGGGATGAGCGACCCGGACAATTCCACCCGCGTCGAGATCCGGACCATTCGCGACTCCGCGACGTACGCGACCACCGCCAGGATCAGAACTGACTCCCACCGCCCCACGCCGTGAGCGAGGGCGCAGTAAAGGACAAGCCCGAGCGACGCGGCCGCAAGAACGGCTGCGTACGCCCGGACTGCCCTTCGGGGATCTGGGATGGAAATTGAATCGCTCATACAGGTGATTTGACATCCCTTGACTGAGCGGCTATGCTCTCCCTCGTTCGGGGTACTGAGATGCGTAAGGGGGAACAGAGAATGCCTATCAAGGGTTGGTAATACCACACCGGTGCTGATCGGCTTATCGACAGTTCGGAGGCCTTTGGTTAGCCCGAGTTTGGGGTTGGTCAAGCCAGAAACGCCGATAGTCAACAAGCCGACAAGTTCTCGCCGCGCCCTTGCAAGACGGTCGTTCGCCACCGTCGTGCAGGGGCGCTGCGCGTTTAACCCGCAGTCCGCCCACGTTCGCCGGCCAAATTCCGCCCCCATGCTCAAGGCGAAGCCTTCCCACGCCGATACAAAACCCGCGGAGAGCTCGGCTGCCTGCCGGACTCGCTGCCAGGAGGCGCTGGTCAAGCCTCTGCACCGAATCACCCCACGGGAGAGGTATGAGCATATGAGCGACGCCCCGACGCCTGCGAACGAAGACGCCCCCAGCGGGCTGAGGCGCGCCATGGAGGATCGGCTGTCGTCGCTTCGCCAGGCCGAGGAGAGGCTCCAGCGCGAGCAGTCTGCGCTGCAGGAGCAGGCGAAGGTCGTCTTCGCCGAGCGCGAGGCGCGGCTCGCGCGCCGCGAGCGCGAGTTGTCAAAGCGCGAGGCCGCCCTGGCGGTGAGCGAGGGCATCGCCTCATCGCACGCATCCGGCGGCGGCGACGCCGACCGCATCCATCTTGAGGAGCGCGAGGCCGAGCTCCAGCGCCGCGTCGACGAGTTGGACGCGCGCGACCAGGTACTCCACGCCCGCGAGGCCGAGGCCTCCGACCGGGACTCCACGCCGGCAGACGTCACCGTCGACGCCGCGGTGACCGCACGCCTGGCCGAGCTCGAAGAGGCGACCCAGACGCTCGAGCAGCAGGTCGACCACGAGCAGCGCCAGCGCGAGCAGGTCGAGCGCGAGCGCGACAATCTTGTCGAGCAGCTGCGCGACCGCGGAGCGATCGGCTCTGTCGAGCTCGCCGAGCGCGAGGCCCGCATGACCAAGCTCGAGGCCGAGCTGAACGACCGCGAGCACCGCACCAAGAAGGTCGAGAAGGTGCTCACCCAGAAGGAGCTCTCGATCGATGCCGTGCGCGCCGACATGATGCAGCGCACCGAGGAGATCGAGGCCGCCGAGCGCAGGCTCGCCGAGGTACAGACAGCGATCACCGAGCGCGAGACGGCGGCGGCCACGCTGGCGGCCGAGGCCGACGAGAAGCTCGCCGCGATCGCCACGCGAGAGGCCGATCTGGCCCGGTCGGTGGACGAGCTCGCAGCGCTCCAGGCGGAGCTGCACGAGACGTCCGCGTCGGTCGAGGAGCGGTCCGCAAACATCGAGAAGACCCAGGAGCGCGCCGCGGCGCTGCACGCCGAGGCCGAGCGCCGCAAGGCCGAGGCCGAGGAGCGCCTCACCCAGCTGGCCGACCGCGAGCGCGAGCTGGCCCTGGTCGACGGCAAGCTGGTCGAGCTCGAGCAGGGAACCGCCGCCGTGGAGGCCACCAAGGCCGATCTCGTGGCACGCGAACAGGCTCTGGCAACCCGGGCTGAGGAGCTCGCGTCCATCGAGAGCCAGCTCGCCGACATCGAGGACCACCGCGCCCGCGCCGAGCAGGCCGCAGAGGTGGCCTCGGCCGAGCGCGAGCGCCTGAAGACCGAGCGCAACGCCACCGACGAGCGCCGCGCAGAGCTCGCCGAGATGGAGCGCCGCCTGGTGGGCATGGATGCCCGCATGGAGGAGATCGCCCTCCGCCAGAAGCAGGTCGAGCAGGACGAGCGCGAGGTCTCCGAGGCCCGGGTTGCCGCGGAGCGCCTCCACAGCGAGGCGGATCGTCTGCGCGTGCAGGCCGAGCGCGCGATCGCCGAGGCCGACGAGCGCGCCTCGGTCGAGGTCAAGCGGCTGTCCGCCGACCTCCGCGAGCGTGAGTCTCGGCTGGGAGTCAACGAGAGCGATGTGGCCCGGCGCGAGAGCAGGCTCGACCGGCGCCAGGACTCCCTCGACACGCGCGAGCGCGAGCTCGACACCCGCCACGACGCCATGGAACTGCGCGAGGCACAGCTGCGCGAGCGCGAGGCAGACGTTGCCCGGCTGACGGTGCGTGCCGACCGGATCGAGACCGATCTCGAGGCCCAGCACGCCGCCCTGGCCGATGCGGAGGAGGCGGTCGCCCGCGAGCGGGCCGTGCTCCAGCGCCAGAAGGCCGCGATCGAGCAGCGCGAGAAGGATGCCCGCGAGGATCTCGACCGGGCCGTGCGCACCGCGACCGCCGACGACGGCGGCCGGCGCGGGAAGGCCCCGGACGCCAAGGCGCTCGAGGAGCTGCACATAGCATTGCGCAGCCGCGAGGCCGAGCTGAAGGCGCAGGAGCGCAGGCTGGCTGAGCGCCAGGCGTCCCTCGTCCGCCGCGAGGCCGACCTCGAGACCTACGCCGGCAACCTCCAGCGCGAGGGCGGCGCACCCGGACCGGTTCTGCCCCCGGCAGTGGCCGAGCAGAACGGCGACGGCGCCTCGGATGACGCCCACGACGGTCAGCCGGCCGAGTCGGGCAGCGGCGCCAGCCGTCTGAATTTCTGGTCGCGCTAGATGGGTTATTCCCAATCCCCGTGATGCTCTGGGCGGCGGTTCGCAGCCGCAGCGCCACCAACTTCCGCCGACCCGCCAGCCGACATGGCGGCCAGGCGCGCGGGGATTGGAAATAACCTATCC
>DATCPV010000079.1:0-2879 GCA_036569885.1 Gaiellales bacterium
CGTCGCCCCCCGCCTTGACCGCGCCCGACCGCAGCCGGCGCATCGCCAGGCCGACCCCGGCGGCGACGGCCGCGCCCACCAGAAGCCCGACATAGGGCACCTTGTCACCAGCGCCCAGCTCGAACGCGAGCCCTCCAGCCACGATCCGCCGGCCCAGCCGCACCCCCGCCTGAGCGCCGGGCCACACCGAATCGGCGATCACCTCGACAGCGACAAGCACCCAGGCGACCGCCACGGTCACGGCATCGCCGGCGAAGCCGAGCGGCGCGTTCAGCCAGCCCTGCGTGGCGGCGGTCGCGGCCAGCGCCAGCGGGGCGGCCGCCAGCAGCCCGGCTGCAGCCGCCAAGCCAAGCCCCTGACTGATGGCGATGATGAGATCCATTCGCAGGCGAATGATAAACCCCCGGCGGGGACGGTCACTCGGGCGGCACGAACACCTTGACCGCATCCGGCCGGTACGAGAACTCGACTCGATCGACGTGCCCGACGTACTCCCCGTCGAGCTGGAAGGCGGTGGGCTCGTCGCAATCGACGGTGAACCGCTCGACGTCGTGCAGGTAGCCGACGCGGCGGCTTCCGTGACCGGCGTGGCGCGGCCAGATCAACCCGTAGACGGGCAACCGCCACAGGTCGCGGGAGCGAAGCTCGCGGGTGAAGACGACATCCAGGCCATGCTCGAAGTCGGCCCGCGGCGCCGCCCGCACCGGCAGCGGCCCGAGAAAGGTGTACGGGTGCTGGTTTGCGACGGCGATGTACGAGCAGCGGTTGGCGTCGCCGGCCGCGGTTGTCAGCGTCATGCGCTCGTGCAGCGCGAAGCCCTCTGCCCGCAGCACGCCGACCGCGGTCGCCAGCACGCGCAGGTCGCCGGGACGCTCGTTCCCCGGCCGCTCGTGCCGGGCGCGATCGACGATCTCGGTCGCCTCGGCATCGAGCCCCAGGCCGGCGGCAAAGGTGAACAGACGCGAGTCGGCGAGCCCGAGCCCGAGCGACCGGGTGGAGCCTGTGCGGATCGCGGCGGCGAGGCCTCTGGCCGCCGCGACCGGGGTGGTCGGAAACCCGAGCTGGCGTGCGAGCACGGACGACGCACCCGCGGGCAGCACGCCCAAAAGGACGCCCGGCCGAAGCCCGTTTGCGATCTCGTTGTAGGTGCCGTCGCCGCCCAGGCCGACGACCGCGCCGTCGGCCACCTCCGCGGCCAGGTCGGTCGCGTGACCGGCGTGCCTGGTGGTGACCACCTCAAGCTCCGACACCTCTGCGAGCGACGCCGAGACGTCGTCCAGCACGGTGCCGTGCACTCCTGTGGCAACCGCGTTGACGATCAGGCGCACCCGCATTGCGCCGCTACCATAACGGCCGATGCGAGCCTCGACCGTGCGCACCTGCGCCGCCGCCGCCGCCGTCCCGGCGGCGCTGGTCGTGATCGCGCACCTCGCGTACGTCTGGCACCAGCATCCATCCAGCGCCGACCGGCAGACGACCGCCTTTGCGCACGGCATCGGCTTGGCCGCGATCCTCGCGGCCGTGCTGGCCGCGGGCCGGATCGCGCAGTGGCTCGAAGGCGAGACGCCGCACGTCCTGGCGGGCGTGGTCGCCGCCCTCGGCACGATCGCGGTGCTCGCGCACCTGGCGGACGACTGGCGGGCCGGGACCGACGCGATCCGCAGCGTGCACATCCTGCTCGTGCACTTCGCCCTGCTGGCATTGATCGCCGTGGCCTACCAGGTCATCGGCCGGATCGAGGACGGGCGCGGCACGGCAAGGGCGCGGGTTCGCTGAGAGGAGGCGTGCGCCAAACGGCGTCAGACCCCTTTTGGCGCGCTCACGGCCTGCGGCCGTGAATAACCGGTGCCAGGCACCGGTTATTCATCCCACCATGACGGTGGTGGTTGGGCGGCGTCGTGGTGGACTAAATCCCCGCCCAATGGGTCGGGCGTAGAACTCTGCCATGATGGCGTATCTGCGACAGGGGGCGCTGCTTGCCACCGCCGCAGCGGTGGGGGGCGGGACGGCCGTTGCGCTCGGGCGCGCAACCTTCACCGACCACTCCACAACCACGATCCGCCAGGTGGCGCCGGCCATCGAGCCGACCAACATCTCGTCGACCTCGACGGGCCTGAACGCCGCACTGGTCTACCGGCGGGATGCGCCGGGCGTCGTGGTCGTGAACGCCACCCTCGCGCGGCACGCGCGCGGACTTGGGTCGGGCTTCGTGATCGACAGGCGCGGCCACATCCTCACGAACGCCCACGTCGTGACCGGCGCGACTTCGGTGACCGTCGGCTTCCGCAAGGGCGGCACCTACCACGCCAGGGTCGTCGGTGTCGACCGGATCGACGACGTCGCCGTCCTCGACGTGTCACAGGCGCCACGTGCACTGCTGCACCCGCTGCAGCTGGGAACGGTGCGCTCGGTGCGGGTCGGCGACCCGGTGGTCGCGATCGGGAACCCGCTCGGCGAGTACCGCAGCATCACCGAGGGTATCGTCTCGGCCAAGCGGCGCCAGATCAACTCGCTCAAGCCCGGCTACAAGATCTACGACGCGATCCAGACCGACGCCGCGATCAACCACGGTAACTCCGGCGGCCCGCTGATCGACCGCTTCGGAAACGTCATCGGGATCACCAACCAGATCCTGACCGGCACGAACAACCCCACGAGCGGCAACATCGGCATCGGGTTCGCGGTTCCCATCAACGCCGCCCGCACGGTTGCCCGCGAGATCATCGCCACCGGCAGGGCGATGCACACCTACCTCGGCGTCGCCGGGTTCGAGCTCACCCCGGCGATCGCCCACGCCATCAACCTGCCGGTCGATCGCGGCGTCGGTCTGGATCGCGTCGTAGATCTTGTAGCCGGGCTTGAGCGAGTTGATCTGGCGC
>DATCPV010000080.1:0-5839 GCA_036569885.1 Gaiellales bacterium
GGCATGAGCCCCTCCTGCGCAGCCTGACCCGGCGCGCGGTGGTGGCAAGCGTCGACGAGCGCTGCACGAACCCACGCTCGAGCTCCGCCAGGCTGCGCGCGGCCGAGAGAACCGCCGCGCTGTGAGCGTCGCCGCACCGGCACGCGCACCCGCACGTCCACGGCGCCGCGCCCAGCCCGCGCCGGTCGCCGTCCCCCGGCGCGCCCGGCGCGTCCGGCCGCGGCGGCTGACCATGGGCGGCGCCGCCTGGGTGATCGTGCTCGCGGCCCTCCTGGGAGGCATCGTCGCGCTCAACGTCGCGACGCTGCGAGACAGCATCGAGGTCAGCCGGCTGCAGGCCCGGGCCCGGCAGCTGGCCTCGCAGAACCAGTTGCAGCAAAACCGGGTCACGAGCCTCTCCTCGCCGGTTGCCATCGGGCTCGAGGCCACGAGGCTCGGCATGCACCTGGCCGACCCGAACACGACACGCTACGTGAACCTGCCCACCCGCCACCACCGCCCGGCAACGCACCCGTGAAGCGGATGTCCGACCACCGCCTGCGGCTGATGCTCGTGATGTCGCTGCTGGCGTTTGCGGTGGTGGTCGGCCGGGCCGTCCAGATCCAGGGCGTGGACGCCGCCTCCCTCACCCGCATGGCCACGACGCAGCAACGCGGCGAGACGACGCTCGTCGGACTGCGGGGGGCGATCACGAGCTCCGGCGGCCAGGTGCTGGCCCAGACGCAGCCATCGAAGACGATCGTCTCCGACCCCAAGGCGCTGCGCAACGTGCGCGCCACGGCGGTCGCGATCGCGCGGGCAATCGGCTATCGGCCCAACCTGCAGCGCCCCGGCCACAAGCACCACCCCCACCGCCACCCGAAGCTGCGCCCCAACCCGGCCTGGAAGCCCGAGCTGAACATGCTCGAGGGGAAACTGCGAAACGGCGGCTACGTCGTCCTCCAGCTGCCGCCGGAGATCGCCGCGCGCATCACCCGGCGCCACCTGCCGGGCATCTCGACCGTGACCGAGCTGCAGCGCTGGTATCCGGACGGGCCGGTGGCATCGCAGGTGCTCGGGTTCACCGGGATCGAGGGCAACGCCGGCAAGGGTGCGGGCGCCGGTCTCGAGCACCAGTACAACCGCGTGCTCGAGGGCCGGCCGGGCAAGCAGGTGACCATCAAGGATCCCAGCGGCACCGTGCTCGACACGGTCGACGTACAGAAGCCACAGAACGGGCGCAACATCACGCTGACCCTGGACGCCGCGGTGCAGACCAAGGTGCAGGCGGTGCTGGCCGGGGCGGTCCGAAGCTCGCGCGCGGCCTGGGCGACCGGCATCGTCATGAACCCGCGCACGGGTGCCGTGATCGCGATGGCGACGGCGCCGGGCTATGACAACAACCAGGCCCACCTCGAGCGCAACATGGGCCTGTGGAGCAACCAGGCGCTGCAGACGGTGTACGAGCCGGGCTCCACCTTCAAGGTCGTCACGTTCTCGGCCGCGCTCACCGCCGGCGTCGTCTGGCCGGGCGAGGTGCTGCACAACGTCCCCGACTTCCTGAACTTCGGCACCAAGGTGATCCGCGACGACACGACCCACAAGCCCTGGAACATCTCCGTTCGCCGCATCCTCAAGATCTCGTCCAACATCGGCACTGACGAGATCGCCCAGATGGTGGGCAGGCAGGACTTGATGCGGTGGATCCACCGGTACGGATTCGGGCAGCAGACGGCGCTCCGCTTTCCGGGGGAATCGCGTGGGATCGTGCTGCCGGGCCGCGACTGGACCGAGTCGTCGATCGGCACCATCCCCATCGGCCAGGGCATCGGCGTCACCGCGATGCAAATGGCGTCGATGTACCAGGCGATCGCAAACGGCGGCGTGATGGTCGAGCCGCACATCGTCCAGCAGATCCAGGGCGGGCGGCCGGCGCGGCAATGGCGGCGGCGGGTGCTCTCGCCCAGCGTCGACCATCAGCTCGTGTCGATGCTCGAGGGCGTCGTCGACTTCGGCGGCACCGGCACCGCGGCGACGATCCCCGGCTACACCGTCGCCGGCAAGACAGGCACCGCCCAGAAGCCGTCTGGCGGCGGCTACTCGAACCAATATGACGCCTCGTTCATCGGCTTCCTCCCGGCCGAGAACCCCCAGGTCGAGATCATGATCGTGGTCGACTCGCCCAAGACGAGCCACTTCGGCGGCGATGTCGCCGCACCGGCGTTCGAGCGCATCGGCTCGTGGTACGCGAACCACGCAGGCATCAAGCCGGACCGGCCCGTCAACTAACGTTCGCCGCGACGATGAAGCTCTCGACGCTGATCGAGGCCGTCGGGCCGCGTGCGGTGCACGGGCGAGGGGAGGCCGACATCACCGCCGTCACCTACCGGGCCGAGGCCGCACGGCCGGGTGCCCTGCACGTGTGCGTGCCGGGCTTCGTCGCCGACGGGCACGACTTCGCCGGGGTCGCGATCAACAACGGTGCCGTCGCCCTCATCGTCGAGCGGGTGCTCGAGGTCGAGGTGCCCCAGCTCGTCGTCGAGTCGTCGCGGCGGGCGATGGCTGCCGCAGCGGCCGCGTTCTTCGGCAATCCCAGCGCCGAGCTGCGCGTCGTCGGCGTGACCGGTACCAACGGCAAGACCACCACCGTGTATCTCGTCCAGGCGATCCTGGAGGCGGCCGAGGGCTCGGCGGGGATGCTCGGCACCGTCGAGTCGCGGGTGGGCGGCGCCGTGGAGCCCGTCTCGCGGACGACGCCCGAGAGCGCCGACCTGCAGGCGACGCTGCGGCGGATGGTGGACGCCGGCGATCGCGCCTGCGCCATGGAGGTGTCGTCGCACGCGCTCGAGCTGGAGCGCGTGGCGGGCGTCCGCTTCGCTGCCGCGGGCTTCACCAACCTGACCCAGGACCACCTCGATTTTCATCCCGACATGGAGCACTACTTCGCCGCCAAGGCGCGCCTGTTCCGCGACGCCCCCGGCGCGATCAACATCGACGACCCCTACGGGCGCCGGCTGGCCGGGATCGCGGGTGGGCCGGTGCTCACGTACGGGCGCTCCGAGGAGGCCGACGTGCGGCCGTTCGCGGTCGAGATCGGCCCGGGTGGGACGATCGGGCTGATCGTTTCGACCCGACGCGGGCCGGTGCCGCTGGACGTGCGGCTGCGGGGCGGATTCAACGTCTCGAACGTGCTGTGCGCCGTCGCGCTCGCCGAGCTGCTCGAGCTGCCGCACGCCGCCGTGCGGGCGGGGATCGCGACCGTGCATGGCGTCCCCGGCCGGTTCGAGCCCGTCGACGCGGGCCAGCCGTTCACGGTGCTCGTGGACTACGCCCACACGCCGGACGGGCTCGAAAACGTGCTCCACTCTGCCCGTGAGATCACCGCCGGCCGCCTGATCTGCGTGTTCGGCTGCGGCGGCGACCGCGACCGCGGCAAGCGGCCGCAGATGGGCCGCGTCGCCAGGCGCCTCGCCGACATCGTGATCGTCACCTCCGACAACCCTCGCAGCGAGGATCCCGAGGCGATCATCGCCGAGATCATGGGCGGGGTGCCGATGGATGCCGAGCCGGACCGGCGGGCGGCGATCGAGCGCGCCGTCGCACTCGCCCGTGCCGGCGACGTCGTCGTGATCGCCGGCAAGGGCCACGAGCAGGGCCAGCAGTTTGCCGACCGCACGCTGCCGTTCGACGATCGCACGGTCGCACGCGAGGCGCTGGCCGGGCTGCCCGCGGCATGATCGCACTCACCGCGCCTGAGATCGCCGCGCTCTGCGGCGGTCGCACGTCGGCCGAGGCCACGGTCATCGGCGTCTCGATCGACTCGCGCGCCGTGTCTGCGGGCGACCTCTTCGTCGCCCTGCCGGGTGCGCGCACCGACGGGACTCGCTTTGCCGCCGACGCGCTCCGGGCCGGGGCGGCGGCCGTGCTCGTGGCCGGCACGCCCGGAGATCCGCCGCCGGACGGGGACAGCATCGTGGTTCCCGACCCGCTGATCGCCCTGGGGCAGATCGCGGCGGAGGTGCGTCGGCGCTCGGGCGCGCGGGTCGTGGGGGTGACCGGCTCGACCGGGAAGACGTCCACCAAGGACATCCTGGGCGCGATGCTGCGCCGACTGCTGCGCACGGTGGCAAGCCATGCCAACTTCAACACCGAGATCGGCCTGCCGCTGACGCTGTGCCGGATCGAAGCCGACACCGAGGCCGTCGTGTGTGAGCTGGCCATGCGCGGGATGGGGCAGATCGCCTATCTGGCGGAGATCGCGCGCCCCGACGTCGCCGTCATCACGTCGGTGGGGGCCGTGCATCTCGAGCTCGTCGGGACGGTCGAGGCGGTGGCCGAGGCCAAGGCCGAGATCCTGCAGCCGCTCGGCCCCGGCGGGACGGCGGTCGTGCCTCACGCCGAGCCGCTGCTCGAGCCCTACGTGCAGATGACTCGCGCGCGCGTAATTACATTCGGCGAGGAGGCGGACGCCGACGTTCGCCTGGCCGGCATGACCGCCGGGAGGGCGGAGATTGCGCTCCGCGGTCGAAGGTTCATGGTGCCGGTGAACTTCGACCAGCACCACAACGGCCTCAACCTGGCCGCCGCGGTCGCGGCCTGCGTCGGCCTGGGGCTGGATCCCGAGGACGAGGGGCTGTGGGCCGGGGCAGGCGAGGTCGAGTTCTCGCGATGGCGCGGCGAGCGGCTCGAAATGGCGGGAGGCGGCTTCGTGATTGCCGACTGCTACAACGCCAACCCCGTGTCGATGGGAGCGGCGCTGCGCCACCTCGTCGAGGCGGCCGACGGCCGCCGGACGGTCGCCGTGCTGGGTGAGATGGCCGAGCTCGGGCCGGCCGGTCCCGGCCTGCACGCCGAGGTCGGCCGCGAGGCCGAGCGCCTCGGGGTGGACATCGTGATGGCCGTCGGGCCGCTCAGCCGCCGCTACGGCGGCCGCTGGTACCCGGACTCGGCCGCCGCGGTCGCCGGGCTCGCCGACGTGCTGCGGCCGGGCGATGCGGTGCTGGTCAAGGCGAGCCGGTCGGCGGGGCTCGAGACGGTGGTGGAGGCGCTCCAGTGAAGCTGGTGCTGGCCGCGGGGGTGGTCGCCATGCTGCTCGGGATCGTCTCGGGGCCAGCGCTGATCGCGTTCCTGCGCCGGCACGAGTTCGGCCAGCACATCCGCGAGGACGGCCCGGTCGGCCACCTCTCCAAGCAGGGCACGCCGACGATGGGCGGGGTCGGCCTGCTGGCGTGCGCCCTGCTCGCCTTTCTGATCTTCACCGAGCACACCGGGCCGGGGCTGGCCGTCGCCGGGACGGCGCTCGCCTGCGCGGCGATCGGGTTTGCCGACGACTACCTCAAGCTGACGCGGCGCCGCTCGCTGGGCCTGCGCGGGCGCTGGAAGCTGCTCCTGCTGGCGGCCGTCGTCGCCGGGGTGGGGATGGTGGCGCATCGCGAGCACCTCTCGACCGACGTCTTCATCCCGCTCGTGAACATCCACGTCGACCTCGGGCCGGGCTACTACGTCTTCATCTTCCTCGTGGTCGCAGGCGCCGCCAACGCGGTCAACCTGACCGACGGCCTCGACGGGCTCTGCGCCGGGACGGTCACGATCGCGGCGCTCACCTACGCCGCCATGATGGTCGTCGCCTTCCTGGCGCACAACGGCGTCTACCCGGGCCACACCGTGCACGGCGTGTATTTCGGCAACCCGCGCGCACTCGACCTCGCGATCATGGCGGCCGCCCTCGTCGGGGGCTGCGTTGGCTTCCTCTGGTACAACGCCTACCCTGCCGACGTGTTCATGGGTGACACCGGCGCCTTTGGGCTCGGCGGCGGGCTGGCGGCCCTGGCGATCTTCACCAAGACTGAGGCGCTGCTCG
>DATCPV010000081.1:0-2792 GCA_036569885.1 Gaiellales bacterium
CGCTCGGCGCGCCAGCGATGGGGGCGGCGGCCGCCGGGGCGGCGTTCGTGCGGGTGAACCAGGCCGGGTACCCGACGGATTCCTCCAAGCGCGCCTACCTGTTCTCGAGCGTGCCCGAGCCGGGAGCGGTCTTCCACGTCACGAACGCCCGCGGCCGGGTCGTACTGTCGGCTCCGGTGGGTGCCGCGCTCGGGCGCTGGAGCGCGCGGTTCCCGAACGTCTATGCGATCGACTTCTCGCGTGTGCGGGCGCCGGGCACCTACACGGTGGCCGTCACCGGCGCCGCCGCGGCCTCGTCGCCGTCCTTCCGGGTCGCGGCCGGCGGCGTGCTGTCGGCCGCTCCGATCCTGCACTCGCTGTCGTTCTACCAGAACGAGCGCGACGGCCCCGATTTCATCCCCAGCGCGCTTCGCACCGCGCCCGGGCACCTGAACGACGCCCACGCGATGACCTACCTGACGCCCAAGGTCGACGGCGACGGGAACTTCACGGGCGACCTGCGGCCGCTGGGAGTGCGGATCAACGCGGCGGGCGGATGGTGGGATGCCGGCGACTACCTCAAGTTCGTCGAGACCACGAGCTACACCGACGACGTGCTGCTCGCGACCGTCCGCGACTTCCCCCGTCAGACCGACGTGCGCGTGCACGGCTCGAGCTTCGCCGCCGAGGCGCGGTTCGGCGTGCGCTGGCTGCTGCGGATGTGGGACGACAAGACGCGCACGCTCTACTACCAGGTCGGGGTCGGCGAGGCCAACGACACCACCCTCGGCGACCACGACATCTGGCGGCTGCCGCAGGCCGACGACCACTACGACGGCACCAGTCCCGCGGCACGCTACATCCGCAACCGCCCGGTGTTCCGGGCCGGGCCGCCGGGCGCGCCGGTCAGCCCCAACCTGGCCGGGCGCGACGCTGCGGCCTTCGCGCTCTGCTACCAGGTCTACCGGCGCACCGAGCCGGCCCTCGCCGCCCGTTGCCTGCGCTCGGGCGAGCACATCTTCGCGCTTGCCGATACCACGCCCGGCCGGCTCCTCACCGTCATCCCGTTTGACTTCTACCCCGAGACGACGTGGCGGGACGACCTCGAGCTGGGGGCGACCGAGCTCGCCATCGCGACTGCCCACGGACACCTTCCCGCCGGACTTCCTAACAAGCGGTCCCGCTACTACCTGCGCCTCGCCGCCCACTGGGCGCACGCGTTCATCACCGGCCCGAACGATGCCGCCGATACGCTCAATCTCTACGACGTGAGTGGCCTCGCGCACTACGACCTCTACCGCGTCCTCCGCGCCGAGCACGACCCGGCCGGGCTGCAGGTGACACCGGCCGCCCTGCTTTCCGACCTCCGCAAGCAGCTTGACCGCGCCGAGGCGCAGGGGGAGACCGACCCGTTCGGATTCGGGTTCCCGTGGGCCGCGTACGACACCAGCTCGCACGGGTTCGGCCTCGCCGTCATGGCCGGCGAGTACGACCAGATCAGCCACACCCACCGCTACGCCGTCGCCGGTGCGCGATGGCTCGCCAACGTGCTCGGGGCAAACGCCTGGGGAGTCGCCCTCGCCGTCGGCGACGGCACCACCTACCCGGACTGCATGCAGCACCAGGTCGCAAACCTGGTCGGATCCCTCGATGGTTCTCCGCCGATCCTGGCCGGCGCGGTCGTCGAGGGGCCGAACAGCTCGGCCACAACCGGCGTGGTCGACCACATGCGGCTGTGCCCCGGCGACGGCACCGACCGCTACGCCCGCTTCAACTCCACGGCGGTGTTCCGGGACAACATGCAGTCGTACTCCACGGTCGAGCCGGCGATCGACCTCACGGCGACGAGCCCGCTCGCCTTCGCCCGCCAGGCGGCCGGCAATCGGGCGCGAGGTCTCGGGATCGGGTAGCCCCGTTTGGCCCGCGGCTTACTGCCGGTAGTGCTCCACCGTGTCCTCGCTGCGGGCCGCCGCGTCGTCGGGATCGAGTCCGAACTCGCGCTTTGCCCGCCGCTGTCGCAGCAGATCCCAGCAGCGGTCGAGCGAGACCTTGATCTCGGTAAGGCGCGCGTGGTCGCCCGGCTCGAGCTGGCCGTGTCCCTCGCGCTCGAACAGGTGCTGCTCCTCGGCAACAAGCTTGTCGATCTGGCCCAGAACTTCGCTGTCTTCCATGCATCGGCTCCTCGTCGGGGATCTCTGGGCGAGAGTGTAGGGCGGTGACGTCCACCCTCGATGAGCTTCGCGCCCGACGCGTCCACGATTGCCGCCTGCGATCCGAGCGTGCGCTCTCATCGCTCGACGAGGCCGAGGCGTTCCTGCGCGACCGCGGGATGCTGACGCGCACAGCCGACTGCGCGCTCCCCAGCCTGTTCGTGGCCTGCCACGAGGAGCCCTATCGGCAGGGGAAGGGCGGGTTCGCCGAGTGGCCTGCGACCAAGTACCCCTGGTTCGCGGAGCTCGCGGCGCGAGATGGGATCCACGAGCTCAAGGTGCACGGCGGCAAGAGCATCCTCATGCCCACGGCGGTCGCGGCGTTCGCCGATCCGGTCTGCCGCGCTGAGCTCGACCGGTATTCGGCGGGCGAGGGGGACGCCGCGGAGCTCGTGCGGCACCTCGCCGACACCGGCCCGAGCGAGCTCGAGGACGTGAAGCTCGAGCTCGGCTGGAGCTCGCCCCGGATGCGGCGTGCGCGGACGCCGCTCGAGCGCTCCGGTGCGCTGGTGAGCCAGAGCGTGACGCTCCCGCTGCAGGGCGGTGGTCACTTCCATTCGAGCGTCCTTCACCGTTGGGACCAGGTGCTCCCCGAGCCGGCGC
>DATCPV010000082.1:0-7887 GCA_036569885.1 Gaiellales bacterium
GACGCGGCGAGCGCCGCCATCTCGGAGTCGAGTCGCTCGCCGCTCCAGCCGCCGGGCGCGGGGAAGTCGACCCCCGGCGCGGTCCCCGGGTCGAGCACGTCGCCGTCGAGGTGCAGGTGCACCGGCGCCCCGGCCGGAAGCGCCACCAGCGCCCCGGCGATGTCGTCGGCGACGACCAGCCGCGAGCCGGAGATCGAGTCGCGTTCGCCCGGGTCGAGGTCGCGCGCGCCCACGAGGGCCGCCCGCTCCTCACCCAGCGCGGGCTCGACGCCAGCCGCCCTGCGCAGCGGCTCGTGGCACCAGCCGAGCAGGATCGCGAACGGCATCCCGCCCAAGAAGCCGCTCGGGCTCGTGGCCGGCGTGTTCAGGTCGCCGTGGGCGTCAACCCACACCAGCACGAGGCCGGGATGCAGTTTCCGCATGCCGGCGACGACCGCGGGCGCCAGGGTGCATTCGCCCAGGAGCGCCAGCGGGACGCCCTCGGCGGCCGCGACGGCGTCGTGCAGCCGGGGCAGCCCGACGGCCAGCGCCTCGAGCGGCGGCTCCTCGAGCGGGAGCTCGACCACCTCGGCGTCCGTGATCCCGAGGGCCGCGGCGACCGCCGCCGGCCCCTCCTCCATGCCGGCGCCGTGAAACCGGCTGCACCACGGAACCTGGACGACGGTGCCGCTCACCGGTGCACAGCCTCCGGCCGGGCGAGGGCGAGATCGTCCATGAGCGCGGCCACCCAGTGGCCGATGTCGTGCTCGCGCACCTGTGCGCGCAGGCCCTCGATGCGGCTGTGGCGCTCGGCGGCGGGCATGACCAGCGCGGCATGGATGGCGTCGGCCTGCTCCTGCAGGTCGAACGGGTTGACCGTGAGCGCAAACGGCCCGAGCTCAGGGTGGGCGCCCGCGTTCTCGGACAGGATCAGGACGCCGTCGCGATCGTTCACGAGCGGCGCCTCCTTGGCCACCAGGTTCATCCCGTCGAAGATGGCATTCACGAGCAGCACGTCGTACTCGGCGTAGGCCGCGACCGCCTCGGGGAAGTTGTCCGAGATCCGCAGGTCGACCGGCTGCCAGTCACCCGAGGCGTAGAAACGGTCGTTCACCGTCCGGGCGGCGCGCTGGATCGCGCCGAGGTACTCGGCGTACTCGGGGATGTCCTGCCGCGACGGGTCGAGCTTGGCCAGGAGCGTCACCCGCCCCTCCCACTCGGGGTGGTCGGCGAGGAACAGTTCGAACGCCTGGATCCCGCGCACGACGTTCTTGGACGGGTCGGTGCGGTCCACTCGCAGCACGATCCGCTCCGGCCGCCACGCCTGCAGCGCCTCGCGCTCTGCGAGCACCGCCTCGTCCGCGCTCAGCCGGTCGAACTCGGCCGGGTCGACCGAGATGGGGTAGTCGCGGACGCGGATGACGCGCCCGTTGTGGTGGACGCAGCGCTCCTCCATGTCGACCCGCGCGTCCGTGAACTGGTCGACGCAGTTCAGGAAGTTGCCGACATACCGCGCCGTGTGCAGGCCGACCACGTCGCATGCCAGGAGCGACTCGTGGATGACCGTGCGGATGTCCGGCGGCAGCACCCGCCAGTAGTCCGCCATCGGCCACGGGATATGCGTGAAGTGCTGCATCACGACTCCCGGCACGCGCTCGCGGATCGAGGCCGGCGCGACGAACAGGTGGTAGTCCTGCAGCATCACCAGCGGCTGCTCGCCCTCGGCCCGCTCGAGCTCCGCGACGACCGCATCGGCGAAGCCCTGGTTGACCGGGACATAGCCGGCATCCCAGGCCAAGCGGACGTTGCGGTCAACCGACGGCTCCGACGCGAGGCCCCACAGGTAGTGGTGGATGAACCACAGCGTCGGGTTTGCGAACACGTTGTAGTAGCGGTCGTACTCCTCACGGTCGTGCACGACGAAGCGCACCGTCAGGTCCCCGTCGGTGTGGGGGCCTGACTCGGCCACCTCGGCGTCCTCGTCGCTGAGCGCGCTGGCGATCCAGGTCACCGGCCGGACGGCGGCAAGCCCGCTCAGGGCGGTCACCAGCCCGCCCCCGCCCCGAGCCGCGACGAGTTCCCCGTCCGGTCCGTGCGCAAAACGCAGCGGACCGCGGTTGGAGACGATCAGCAGCGGAGGCTGCCCGGCCATGGCCGCACCCTAGCCGTCATGGGAAATCGCCGCGTTCACGCTTCCACAATTACCCAAATCGCGCCAAACGGGGTCAGACCCCTTTTGGCGCACCGAGACGGTTATCCCGGCACGATCTCGAGCTCGACCTGCTCGCCCTCCATGCGGTGCATCAGCGCCAGCCAGTCGCGCAGCAGCCGCGGGGTCAGGAACCGGCGACGGACGTGCTCCTTGCCGCGCCTGGTCATCTCGCGCGTCGCCTGCGGGTCGCCCAGGATGGTCAGGACGCGGTCGGCGCACTCCTCGGCCGAGGACACCAGATAGCCGGTCTCGCCGTCGGTGATCTGGGCGACGATGCCGCCGACGTTGCCGCCGATAGTCGGCCGCGACTTCCACATCGCCTCCGAGACGGTCAGGCCGAACCCCTCTCGGATCGACTTCTGGATGCAGACGTTTGCCTGCACCTGGAAGGCATTGACCTCGACCGCGCCCACGTTGTTCAGGTTCGAGAACATGTAGATGTCGGGATCCTCCTGGCAGTACTCCTGGGTCGCGTTCCAGAAGTCCCAGCCCTCGGGATCGTCGTGCGCCATCGATCCCACCAGCGCCAGCTGGACGTCCGGGTAGTGCTGCTTGACCATCCGGTAGGCGTCGATCACGCCCACCGGGTCCTTCCAGGGGTCGAAGCGGGAGACCTGCAGGAGCAGCGGCCGCTCGACGTCGATGCCGAACTGATCCACGATGTAGGCGGCATCGTCGGTCGAGAGGGCCATGTTCTTCGGCGCGAGCGGATCGATCGCGGGCGGCCAGATCACCGCCTCGTGGAGGCCGGCGCCCCGTGGCACGTACGCGGGCATGTGGAAGATGCACGCGTCGTAGGCCGCGAGCCGGGGCGCGATGAACTCGAGTACCTCGGGGTTGGGCGTCGACAGGTCGATGTGGCAGCGCCACACCCAGCGCGGCCTGCTGGTCGACATGTACTCGCGCATCGCGAGCGGCTGGGGGTCGTGGACGACGATCACGTCCCATTCGTCGGCGTCGGTCAGGGCGTCGGCGTTCAGCTTGTTGTAGACCTCGAAGATCGCCTTCTGGTGGTCGGTGATGCCCTTCTCGTCGCCCTGCAGGGCGTTGTGGATGGCCTTGGTGACGTCGTAGAACTCGTCGCGGCCCTCGATCACGCGCCACTCGGCGTCGAGGCCGGCGTCGATCATGAGCGGGACGAGCGTGTACTGGATCTCGGCGACACCGCCGCCGAACGCCGTGGCGGACAGGTGCAGGATGCGCTTGCCCTGCATCGGCTCGGCCAGCCGGCGGATCTCCTCGGCCAGCGTCCTTCCGATCAGTGAGTTGTAGTCGGCGAGCGATTTGTGGCCGACATTGACCTTTTGCATGCGCGAGAACTTAGCAACATCAGCGGTCGCCATCCGCTGCGACCGCCGAGTCCGAGGGAAGCCGCAGCGCGAAGCTCGTGTGGCCCTCCTCGGAATGGACGGCAATCTCGCCGCCCATGCGCTGCGCCAGCTCTCCGGCGATCGCGAGGCCCAGCCCGCTGCCCGACGAGCTGCCATTCGGGCCGCGCCAGAAGCGCTCGAACAGGTGCCGCTGCGAGTCGGGGTCGATCCCGGGGCCGTCGTCGGAGACGGTCAGGGTCACGCGCCCGTCGTCGGAGCCGACCTCGACCCGCACCTCGGTGCCGTCCGGGTTGTGGCGCACGGCGTTGTCGACCAGCACACGGCCGATCTGCTGCACCCGCTGCTCGTCGCCGATCCCGTGCGGCAGGTCGCGCGGCGGCCGCGCCAGCACCACCCTGCTCCCATGCCGGGCCGCGAGGCCGCGAAACTCGCGCACGAGCCCCCTGGCCGCGGCGGCCAGATCGACCGGCTCGTAGAACACCTCGACGGCGCCGGAGTCCAGCCGGGAGAGGTCGAGGAGGTCGGTGGCGAGCTTGGTCAGCCGGGTCACCTGCTCGCGCATCGTCAGCAGAAACTCCTCGCGGGTGGCGGCATCGAGGTCCTCCTCGGCCAGGAGCTCGAGGAACCCCGCCAGCGAGAACAGCGGCGTGCGCAGCTCATGCGAGGCGTTGGCGATGAAGTCCTTGCGCGCCCGGTCGACCTGGGCGAGCCGGGCCTGCATGAGGTCGAACGAGCGGGCGAGGCGGCCGAGCTCGTCCGGGCTGTCGTCGCCGATCGGCACGTCGAAGCGGCCGGCGGCGATCCGGCTGGAGGCGGATTCGAGCTTGCCGACCCGGCGCGAGACCGCGACCGCGAGTCCCCAGCCAACCACGATCGCCACGGCGAGCGCGAGCCCGGTTGCGATCAGGATGCGGTGCTCGACGAGCGACGCCGTCGCCTCGACGTCGCCGACGCCCTGAGACAGCAGCACCACGCCGTTCGGGACCCGGATGGCGACCACCACGCCGCCTCCGGGCGTGCGGCCCTGACCGATCCCGTTTCGCAGCGCGGCCCGCACGATGGGGTTGCCGGGACCGAGCACGGGCGGGGTCGTGCCCGGCTGCGGCTCGAGCGTGCCGCTGCGGGTCGAGTAGGCGCCGGCCTGCGCGTTGGCGAGCCGCCCGGTGTGCAGCAGCGCCTTGGGCACGCGCACCCCGGTCGAGAACGCGGTCGTCAGCCCGGGCGCGTTCTGCTGCGAGCGGGCGATCGTCTCGAGTCTCGTGAGCCGGTCCGAGATCAGGTTCTGGCGCAGGCTGGGGACGACGTACAGGAACACGACTCCCATCGCACACGCCACCACCCCGGTGAGCACCGCCACCAACCGGAGCCGCAGCGACCGCAGCGTGCCCATCCCGCTACGCGGTGTCGCGGAAGCGGTAGCCGACGCCGCGCACCGTGAAGATGTAGACCGGCTCGCGCGGATCGGCCTCGATCTTCTCCCGCAGGTGGCGGATGTGCACGTCGATGGTGCGTGGCTCGCGATATGCCGAGTCGCCCCAGACGGCCTCGAGCAGCGCCTGGCGGGTGTACACCCGGCCGGGATGCAGCGCGAGCGTGTGCAGCACCTCGAACTCGACGTAGGTCAGCTGCACCGAGGCGCCGGCGACGGTCACCGCCCGCTTGGAGGGATCGATGACCAGTCCGCCGGTGTCGATCAGGCCGTCGGGCTGGTCACGCTGCTCGGCCAGAAGGGTCGCCCGGCGCAGCACCGCCCGGATGCGGCTGCGGAACTCGCGGATCGAGAACGGCTTGGTGATGTAGTCGTCGGCGCCGAACTCGAGGCCGAGCACCTTGTCGACCTCGTCGTCGCCCGCGGTGAGCATGATGATGGGCACGGCGGAGTCGGTGCGCAGGCGCCGGCACACCTCCAGGCCATCCAGGCGCGGCAGCATCACATCCAGCACCACGAGGTCGACGGGCTGCTCGGCGAACCGCCGCAGCGCCTCCTCGCCGTCGCGGGCCTGGACGACCCGGTAGCCCTCCCGCTCGAGCGGGTAGGTGAGCAGCTTCTGAATCGACTCCTCGTCGTCGACGAGCATGATTGTGGCGTCGGCGGGCACCGCCGGGAATGGTACGCGACGGGGCCTCATGCGGCCCAGCGGGACCACTGCGGCCGGTCGCGTGTGCTATAACCGCCGCTTCGGTGGCTGCTCCCGAACGCAGACGGCCCGTCCGGCGTGGGCCGCACCGACCCCTGGTGTCCTGGCCGCTGCACGCCCTGCTGCTCGGGGCCTCGTTGCTCGCTCCCCTGGTCGCGCTCCTGACCCTGTACCAGCCGGCGGCGCCGCTCCCGCCCAACCCACCGCTCCAGTTCAACGGCGCGACCGCCGCGAATCTGACCGGACGGCTCGCCACCGCCGAGCGCGACAGTGGCGGCGTGTGCTGCGACGCCGGCAGCGCGGCGGAGCTGGCCGCGGCCGACTGGGTGGCGGCGAACCTGAAGTCGTTTGACCCAAACCCGCGCCGGATCCAGTTCGCCACCAACCTGCCCTGGCAATCGCAGCCGGTGCCGATGATCGACGTCGTCGCCTACCGGCCGGGGCGCACCCGCCAGATCGTGGCGGTGATCGTCCATCGTGACGGCGCGTCTCCGTCCGACCTCGCCGGAACGGGCTTACTGGTCGAGCTGAGCAAGGTGCTGACCAAGCTGCCCCGCGACCGCGGCCTCGCGCTCGTGTCCACCGACGGCGGCCTGACGGGCGGCCAGGGCGCCGCCGCCCTCGCGAGGCTCTGGCCGCCGGCCCCGCGCATCGTCGCGGCGGTGGTGATCGACCAGGCCGCCGCGCGCCCGGGAACGCCGCTTCGCATCGTCACCCGCCCGGGCACGCCCCGAGGAGTGTCACCAACCCTCTACGCCGCCGCCCGCCAGGCGGTGACGACCTGGTACGGCAGCGCGCCCCGCATCCCCGGCCCGTACGACCAGCTGACCGGGTACGGGGTGCCGTATGCACCGGGCGAGCAGGGCACACTGCTCGGCCACAGCATCGCCGCCCTCACCCTCACGGCCGGGAGGGGGCACACCGTGGAGGGTCCGCTTTCGGCGCTGAACACAGGGCAGCTCGGCCGGGTGGGGACGACCGTCGCGAACCTCGTCGCCGAACTTGACGCGACTCCGACGATCGAGCGCGACGAATCGCCCGTGCTGCTCCTCTCGGGCAAGGTGATGCGTGGCTGGCTGGCCGAGGCGTCGATGGCGATCCTGCTGGCGCCCTTCATCGCCTGCGTGCTCGATCTGGTCGCGCGGCTGCGGCGGCTGCGGGTCGCGATCGCCCCCGGCCTGGTGGCGTTCGGGTGGCGGGCCGCGGCGTGGTTCGTCACGCTCGGCGCCATGTGGCTGCTGGCGGCCGCCCCGGGACGGCTGCTGCCCGGCATCGCCATCGCACCCCTGCCAGGGAAGACCGGCGTCTCGACAACCGGATTCCTGATCGCGGTCTGTGCCGGGCTGCTCTTCTGGCTCTTCGTCAGCCGCCCCAGACTGGTGCGCCTGGAGCGGGTTTCCGGCGAGGAGCGGATCGGTGGGCTCGCGGCTGGGCTGGTCGGCCTCAGCCTGGCCGGGCTCCTGCTGACGGCCGTAAACCCGTTTGCCCTCGTGGTGCTGCTACCGGCGGCACACATCTGGCTGTGGCTGCCGTCCGCTGCGCGCGCCGGCCGAAAGACGCTGCTGGCCGTGTACATCGCGGGCATGATCGGCCCGGCCGGGCTCGTGTTCGAGCTCTGGACGGCGCAGGGGCTCGGCACGAGCACACCGCAGGCGCTCGTGGCGATGACGTCGAGCGGGTACCTCTCGCCCGCGGTGACTGCCTGCTTTGCTCTGGCCGCGGCCGCCGCGGCGCAGTTGGGAGCGCTCGTGGCAGGCCGATATGCCCATCCGCACGCCCCTGTCAGCGGCGAACGGCGGCGCGGACAGCTATAACAAGGGGTATGGGCACCGGCTCTGGCAGCCGCGGACGGTTGCGAGTACGCAGGCTCGGCTCGATTCTCATCGGTCTCGGCGTGCTCGTGGTCATCTACGCGGGAGTGATCCTCTTCTGGGGCGACCCGGTCACGGCGCTGTACGCGGACTGGCGCCAGCAGGGCCTCTCCCAGACCCTGAACCACGAGATCGCGGCCTGGCCCCAGAAGCCGGCGATCCCGATCGCGAGCGAAAGCCCGCACACGGCGGAACTGCGCATGCTGCGGCAGGATGCGGCCAAGTTCAAGTCGACGCTCAAGGGCGGGCAGCCGTTCGGGCGCCTGATCATCGGCCGGATCGGGCTCAAGGTGGTGGTGGTGCAGGGCACCGACTGGCTGCACGACCTGAGCCAGGGGCCGGGCCACTACTCGAAT
>DATCPV010000083.1:0-1930 GCA_036569885.1 Gaiellales bacterium
GACCGGGACGTGCTGCTGCTGGGCCAGGAACACCTCGGGCTCGTAGTCGATGCCGAGGTCTGTCGCCCCTGCGGCGACGAGCCGGATCGGGTCGGACGCATCCGACGGCGCTCGTGCGTCCACCGCCAGGTCGGCGCGGGCGAAGAAGCCCTTGTCGATACCGACGTAGACGCCCACATGGTCGGCGTTCGGGTACCAGTCGAGCATGAGGCTGACCGCCACGTCGTGCCCGTCCTGCGTGGCGGTGTGCGAGCCGCCGCCGCAGGCGGTCGCGACGAGGACTGCGAGGAGGGTGAGGCGGTATCGCATGGCGTGCATCCCTTCGTCTACCGGGCGCGGTGGCGGGCCCATGGAATGGTCAGGCGCTCGACGAGCGTCACGAGGCCGAACAGCGCCAGCGCGAGGCCGGCCAGCACCACAACGGCAGCGCCGACCAGCGGCGCGTCGTACTGGGCAGTGCCCTCGCGCATGGCGTTGCCGAGGCCCGTGTCGGCCGCCGCGTACTCGGCAAAGAGGGCCGCGACGGCGGCGTAGGACGCCGCCACGCGCATGCCGGTGAACATCGACGGCAGCGCCCACGGCAGCTCCACCCGGCGGAAGATGGCAAACCGGCTTGCTCGCAATGTCCGCATCACGCGGACGTGGTCGGGATCCACCGACCGGAACCCGTCGAGAGCCGAGACGGTGATGGGGAAGAAGCAGACCAGCGCGACGATCACGAGCTTCGGCGCCAGGCCGAAGCCGAGGTAGATCACGAGCAGCGGCGCGATCGCGACGACCGGAACGCTCTGAGACGCGACCAGGAGCGGATAGACGGCCCGCCGCAGGGTGGCCGATACGTGCAGAGCCACCGCCGCGACGAACCCGAACGCGAGCGCCACCGCGAATCCCGCCAGCATCTCGCGGGCGGTGACGCCCGCGGCCGAGGCCAGCGCGCTGCGCTCCTCCCAGAGTGCTCGGGCGACGTCGGTGGGCGCCGGCAGCACGTATTGCGGCACCCCTCGCAGGCGGACGTATGCCTGCCATGCGGCGATCAGTCCGACGAGCACCAGCACCCACGAGCCCCTGCGAGCGAGGCGCCTCATCGCAGCGCCTCAAGCGCCCGGCCCTGCGCGGCCAGGAAGGCCGGCGACGCGATCGCCCGCGAGCGTTCGCCGTCCCCGAACCCCGCCGCCAGATCGAGCACGATCCGGCCCGGGCGGGGCGACATGACGACGACCCGGTCGCACACGAGCAGCGCCTCCTCGACGTCGTGGGTGACGAGCACCGTCGTGCGGGGCTCGTCGCGGAGCGCGACCCGCAGCCAGTCCTGCAGCTCGGCGCGCGTGATCGCATCCAGTGCGCCAAACGGCTCGTCGAGCAGGAGCACCGGCTTGCCTGCGAGCAGGGTGCGGGCGAACGCGACCCGCTGGCGCATGCCGCCCGAGAGCTCCCAGGTGCGGCTGCGCTCGAACCCCTCGAGACCGAGCCGCCCGAAGAGCGGCGTGGCCTCGGCCCGCGCCCGGCTGCGCCCGGCGCCGGCGTTCTCGAGCGCGACGGCGGCGTTTCCGAGCGCATCGCGCCAGGGCATCAGCAGGTCGCTCTGGGGCATGAGGGCGCACTGCTCGAGCCGGCCGGCCGCGGCCGGCGTCCCGCCGACCGTCACCGTGCCGGCGGTCGGCTCGCCGAGCCCGGCGATCAGCTCGAGGAGCGTCGACTTGCCGCAGCCGCTCGGCCCCACCATGCCGACGACCGTCCCCGGGTCGACGGTGAGCGCGATCTCCCGCAGCACCTGCAGCTCCCCGAACCGCATCACCACCTGCGAGAGCTCGATCCCGCTCGCGGCCCCATCACCCATCGGCATTGCATCCCTTCGCTGGCATGACCCAGATCAGGTTCGCGGGTCGGCGGCTCTTGCGCCCTCTCAGCCCCGGTCGGGACTCCCCGGCAA
>DATCPV010000084.1:0-1781 GCA_036569885.1 Gaiellales bacterium
CGTCTTCGCAGGGTTTCTGCCCAAGCCGGCCGCCCGCGCGGTCGCCGAGCTGCGCCGCCTCGATGCCTGCCGCCTACCGGTGGTCGCCTTCGAGTCGCCGCGGCGGCTGCCGGCGACGCTCGCCGCCCTGGCGGCGGCCAATCCCGACCGTCAGGCGGCAGTGTGCCGCGAGCTGACCAAGCTCCACGAGCAGGTCGAGCGCGGCCGCCTGGCCGACCTGGCCGAGCGCTTCCCCACCCCGCCGAAGGGCGAGGTGACGCTGGTCGTGGCCGCCGCGCAGGCGCGCGCCGACACCGACGTGCCCGCCGCCGCGCTGGCCGAGTTGGCGGCGGCCGTCGGTACCCGGCGCGCAGCGGAGCTGGGGTCGCGGCTGACCGGCCTGCCCCGGAACCGCCTCTATCAGGCGCTTACGAAGCCCTGACGACGTCGCTGCCCGACAGTTCAACCCGGCACGTGGTACAGATCTGGCGGCCGTGGAACTCGTCCAGCCCGCCCGTGCGGCCACAGAAGACGCACGCATCGTGCGGCTTTGACAGCACGATCGACTCGCCGCGAACGCTGATTTCCAGCGGATCGCGAACGTCGATTCCGAACCTGCGCCGGATCTCGACCGGAATCACGATCCGGCCCAGCTCGTCAACCCTGCGCACCACGCCCCCCGCCCGCGTGGATGCCGCTCTACCGCGAACACCCGCGCCATGCCTGATAACGCTCATAGTGACCCTCGCCATCTCGTTAGGATGGAGCCCACGTATGAGCATAGATGTCTTTCTGGCAATTTGCCAGAGGGCAGGCCCATTATGCCTTTTTCCCTTACAACTCCCATTTACTACGTCAACTCCGACCCGCACCTCGGGCACGCGTATACGACCGTGGCCGCGGACGCCCTCGCGCGCCATCACCGCCAGCGTGGGGAGGACGTGTTCTTCCTCACCGGCACCGACGAGCACGGCGCCAAGGTGGCGCAGGCCGCGGCCCAGGCGGGGCTCTCGCCGAAGGAGTTCTGCGACCGCGTCTCGGCCCGGTTCCGCGATCTCGTCGAGCGGCTGGAGGCGTCCAACGACTTCTTCATCCGCACCACCGACCGCGAACATGAGCGCCGGGTGCAGGACTTCATGGTGCGCCTGCGGGAGTCCGGGCACCTCTACGAGGACACCTACTCGGGCCTCTACTGCACCGGCTGCGAGCAGTTCTACGCGGAGTCCGAGCTCGAGCAGCCCGGCAACATCTGCCCGATCCACAAGACCCCGGTCGAGCACGTCGAGGAGGAGAACACGTTCTTCCGCCTGTCCGCCTTTCGGGAGCAGCTGCTCGAGCTCTATGACCGCGATCCCCAGTACGTCGTGCCGCGCGCCCGCTACAACGAGGCGCGCTCCTTCATCGAATCGGGCCTGAGCGACTTCTCGGTCAGCCGGGCCACCGTCAGCTGGGGCATCCCGCTGCCCTGGAAGCCCGAGCAGACGATCTACGTCTGGGTCGACGCGCTCCTGAACTACCACACCGCCCTCGAGTACGGCCTCGGCCGCGACGTCTCGAAGGAGTTTTGGCCTTCGCTGCACCTGCTGGGCAAGGACATCCTGCGGCTGCACTGCGTGTCGTGGCCGGCGCTGCTGATGGCCGCCGGGTACGAGCCGCCGCGCAAGCTGTTCGTGCACGGCTACCTGACCAGCGGCGACCAGAAGATGTCGAAGTCGCTCGGAAACGTGATCGACCCAATCACGGTGATCGACGAGCTCGGTGCCGACGCGCTGCGGTTCTACGTCCTGCGCGAGGTGCAGTGG
>DATCPV010000085.1:0-1715 GCA_036569885.1 Gaiellales bacterium
TCCATCGGCGGTCAGTGTAGTTCGGGGGCCAACCGCACCCGCATCCGCGGGTCGGCGATCCGAGCCGCGACGTAGGCCGCGAACGAGATCGAGCTGATGAAGAAGCTCGTCGGCCAGGGTTGCTCGAGGCTGAGCAGGATGCCGCCCTCTGTCGCCACCAGGGCGATCACGATCGAGATCAGGATCGCCGTCGCCGGGTTCGCGGTCAGGCGCTGTGCGGCGGCCGCCGGCGTGATCACGAGCGTCAGCACCAGGAGCACGCCGACCACCTGGATCGCCTCGGCCGTCGTGAGCGCGAGCAGCACGAAGGTGAACACCGACAGCGCTCGCAGGGGCACCCCCCGCGCCTCGGCGACCTCGGGATCGATGCTCGAGAAGAGCAGCGGGCGGTAGGCCGCGGCGATGCCGGCCAGTACGATCACCGCGACCACCACGAGCTCGTCCAGCTGGCGGTCGCTCACGCCGACGATGCTCCCGAAGAGCAGGTTCGTGGCCTCGGTCGCGTAGCCCTGGTACAGGCTCAGGAACAGCACCCCCACTCCCAGCCCGAACGCCAGCACGGCGCCGATCGCGCTGTCGCGCTCGCGCCCGCTCAGCGACAGGAGGCCCAGGACGACGCCGACCACGAGTGAGCCGCCGACCAGCCCCACCACAGGGTCGAGCCCCACCACGAGCGCGCCGGCCGCACCGGTGAACCCGAGCTCCGAGATCGCGTGGACGGCGAAGCTGGCGCCGCGGGTGACGACGAACGTGCCGATCGCGCCGCTGACCACCGCCACCACCGCGCCCGCGAGCAGGGCGGTGTGGACGAAGTGCTCCGCCAGAAGCTGCGTGAACATCAGTGCGACCCCGCAGAGGCGTGATCGTGATGGTGGATGCCGTCGTCGTCGGGGGTGCCGACCACGACGACCCGGCCACGCACGCGCAGCACGTCGACCGGCGTGTCGTAGAGCCGCGACAGGGTCTCGGTGGTGAGCACCTCGGCGGGCGGCCCGATCGCCCATCGCCCCGGTGCCAGGTACAGCACCGTGTCGGCCACCCGTAGGATCGGGTTGACGTCGTGGGTGACGAAGACGACCGGGGTGCCCGACTCGCGCCGGCGCCGGTCGAGCAGGTCGACCACCGTCCGCTGCGACGACAGGTCGAGCGACAGCAGCGGTTCGTCGGCCAGGAGCAGCGCCGGATCCGACACGAGCGCCTGGGCGATCCGCAGCCGCTGCTGCTCGCCGCCGGAGAGGCGACCGACCGGAAGCTCGCCGTAGCCGTCCGCCCCGACCGCCTCAAGCGCACGGCGGACGCGCTCGTTGGATGCCCTCGACGTCAGCCCGAGCCCCCAGCGGTGACCGTCGAGGCCCAGCCGCACGAGGTCGCAGCCCCGCAGCGGCACGTCGCGGTCAAACGCGCGCTGCTGGGGGACATAGCCGATCTGGGCCCGCGCACCGGCGGGGCCGCGGCCGCCGACCGAGACGGTGCCGGCCGACGGCGTGAGCAGGCCGAGCAGGATGCGGATGAGCGACGTCTTGCCGGTGCCGTTCGGGCCGAGCACCGCCATGAACTCGCCCGCGTGCAGGTCGAACGTCAGGCCGTCCCACAGCAGCCGCGGCCCGAACCGAAGCGCGAGCGACCGCGCCTCGACGACCGGTGGTGCGACCGCGCTCACCGGCCGAGCGCCTGTTCCAGCGCGCGCGCCTGTCGCAGCTGCCAGTGCTGAAACG
>DATCPV010000086.1:0-3584 GCA_036569885.1 Gaiellales bacterium
CAGCGGCAGCGTGACCGTGAAGCGCGTTCCGGCACCGATGGCACTCTGGACCTCGATCGAGCCGCCGTGGGCCTCGGTCAACTCGCGCGCGATGGCCAGCCCCAGGCCTGCTCCGGGCTCGGGCCGCTCGGCCTGGAAGAACTCGTCGAAGATGAAGGGCAGGTCGGCCTCCGCGATGCCGCGCCCGGCATCCTCGACAGCGACCTGCAGTCCGTCGCCGATGCGCACCCCGCGCACGGTGACCTCGGTGCCCGGCGGTGCATATTTGATCCCGTTCGTAATCAGGTTCGCGAAAATTTGACGCACCCGGTTCTGGTCGCCGCGGATCTCCCCGCCGTTACAGCTCCAGTCCATCCGCACCTGCACGCCGCGTTGCTCCGCGACGGTCTGCAGGCGCTCCGCGACCTCACTGACGCAGCGCTCGAGCGGGAACGCCTCGGCCCGTACGCGCAACTCCCCGGCGCGGGCACGCGATAGCTCGAGCAGATCCTCGATCAGGTAGCCGAGCCGTTCGCACTCGCCGTTGATGACGTCCAGCTTGGCCGCTTTGGCCGGATCGGACTCCGATCGGTGCAGCGTATAGACATAGCCCTTGATCACCGTCAGCGGCGTTCGCAGCTCGTGCGACACCTTGCTGATGAACTCGGCTCGGGCGCGGCCCTCGCGGGCAAGCAGTGTCGAGAGCTCCTCCACCGAAGCCTGCAGCCGGTCGTCGACCTCGCCTCGCCTCCGGCGAAGCGCGTCGCGGATCACTCCGGCCTACAGAGGCGGTAGCCGATGCCCCAGACGTTGGCGATCCACGCGGCATCGGAGTGCAGCCCGAGCTTCTTCCGCAGCCGGCTGGCGTGGGAGTCGAGCGTTCGCGTGCGTCCCTGGGAGCGGAATCCCCACACCGTCTCGAGCAGCTCCTTCTTCGTGAACACCCGCTCCGACTCGGAGGCGAGCGTGGTCAGGAGCTGGTACTCCTTGGCAGACAGGTCGACCCGGATGCCGCCCACCGTGACCTCGCGCGAGAGGGTGTTGACAGCCAGCTCGCCGTAGCGGATGACCTGACGGTCGCGACCGCGCGAGACGCGACCGAGCACAGCGCCGATGCGGGCGAGCAACTCGGGGTAATGGAAGGGCTTCGTGACGTAATCGTCGGCCCCGCGCACGAGCCCGCGGACACGGTCGACGTGTTCCACCTTGGCCGAGAGCATGATGATCGGGAGGTCGGGGTCCCACGGATCGTTGACCCCGTCGCCCGCGCGCACCAGGCGGCAGATCTCATACCCGCTCATGTCCGGCAACACGACGTCGAGCAGGACGACGTCGGGCCGAGACTGTCCGAGCATCTCCATCGCCTCCGCGCCGGTCGCGGCCGAGAGGACGCTGAAGTCGTCGTCGCGCAGATTCTCGGTCAGAAAGTCGACGATGCGGGGCTCGTCATCGACGACGAGCACGGTGGATCGAGCCATGGGAAGTGCCTCCTTGGGGGTCGCTGCCGGGTCGGGCGGGGAACACCGACGGCCGATCAGGACTCACTGTCGTGCGAGCGCCCCGAGGCTCCTGACCAACGTAACCGACATTCCCAGCAACTGGAAGCTCTGTCACGGCACATGTTGCAGATCCGTGAGGCGAAGTCACCGCCTTGCGGTAGGCAGGAGGCGCTCGCGCGCCCCCTCGAGCGGGGATTGACAGCGCGGCGTCACATTTGCGCGATGTGTGTCGCCAGCGCGTCGAGCGCCTGCCGCAGCGGCGCGCGGATCTCCTCGGCGCGGATCAGCCCGTCGGGATCGATGGCCTGGCGCGGGACGGGCACATGCACGCACGCGTCCTCGACGATCTCGGCGTGGATGTAGCCGAGCACCGTGCGCAGGGAGGCGTGCGCGTGGGCGGCCGCTCGGGTGGACGCGTTGATCCAGGCGACCGGCTTCTCGTACATCTCCGGCCCGCCGACGCTCCAGTCGAGCAGATTTTTGAACGACCCCGGCAGCGCCCCAGCGTACTCAGGCGTGCAGAACAGCACCGCGCCGGCGGTGTCGACCTGCGCCCGTAGCTCGGTCACCGCGGCGGGCAGCGGTTCGAAGTCGTCGTCGGGATTGAAGTGCGGGAGCGTCGCCAGGCCCGCGTAGATGGTCGTCTCGACGCCGGCGGGCGCGACCGCCTGCACAGTCCGCAGCACCGCGGCGTTGGTCGATTCCGCCCGCAGGCTCCCTGTCACGAGCAGGATGTGAACAGAATCCATCTCCCCCATAGCCTGCCTCAAGGACGCGCGTGACGCCGGCACCTGCCGGTCGGTGGCCTCCCACCTAGACTTCGACGCCATGGATGCGGCCGGGCAGTGGGCGGTGCCTCCGAAGCGCGGCCGGCAGGTGGTCGTGATCGAGGACGAGGCGTCGATCTCGGCTCCGTTGCGCTCGGCGCTCGAGCGCGAGGGGTACCTGGTCGAGGTCGCGGCCACCGGCGGGGAGGGTCTCGAGGCGGTGCGCCGCGCCGATCCCGCGATCGTCCTGCTCGACCTGGGGCTGCCCGACATCGACGGCCGCGACGTCTGCCGCGCGATCCGCGCGTCGTCGCAGGTGCCGATCATCATGCTCACCGCCCGCGGTCAGGAGACCGACCGCGTCGTCGGCCTCGAGCTGGGCGCCGACGACTACCTGGTCAAGCCGTTCAGCATGGCCGAGCTGGTCGCGCGGATCCGGGCCGTGCTGCGGCGGACGGACGAGCGGGCCGAGCCTGCCGCCGCTGCCGGCGCCGTGCTCGCGGTCGGCGACGTGCGCGTGGACACAGCGACCTACGTCGTCACCCAGGCGGGCGAGCCGCTCGAGCTGCCGCGGCGCGAGTTCGACCTGCTGCGCGTGCTGATGGCGAACGCCGGCACGGTGCTGCAGCGCGCGCGGCTGATGGACGACGTGTGGGGCTCCGACTGGTTCGGGTCGACCAAGACGCTCGACGTGCACGTCGCGGCGCTTCGCCGCCGCCTCGGCGACGACGCTCACGAGCCGCGCTACATCCACACGGTGCGCGGCGTTGGATTCCGGTTCTCGTCGGCCGCGGAGCTCGCCGGGTGAGCCTGCGCGGGCGCCTGCTGGCGGCGTTCGCATACCTGCTCGTCCTGACGGTGGTCGCGCTCGCGGTGCCGCTGGCGGTGAACGTCGACCGGCGGGCGAAGGACACGTTCTACGCCGGCATCGACTCGCAGACGCAGGTGATCGCCGCGTCCTTGGGCGGCTCGCTGCAGCCGGGCGGGACGCTCCCCGGCGTGCGCCGAGCGGTGGCCGTGTACGGCCGCGAGACCGACGCCCGGGTGGTTGTCACCGACCGCGCGGGCGAGCTTCTGGCCGACTCGCAGCGGGCCACTCCCGCGCGCGTGGCGTTCGACACCCCCGGCCGGCCCGAGATCGGCACCGCCCTGGCGGGCCGCAGCGTGAGCCTGATCCGCCACAGCGCCGACCTGGGCGGCAGCCTGCTCGTGGTGGCATACCCCATCCTCGACCGTGGCCGCGTGGTCGGCGCGGTGCGCCTGTCCCAGCCGATCGCGGCCGTCGATGACCGCGTGCGCCGCAGCTGGCTCGCGATCGGCGCGGTCGCCGCGGCGGGGG
>DATCPV010000087.1:0-9443 GCA_036569885.1 Gaiellales bacterium
CACCTGATGAGCCCGGCCATGGCGGCCGCGGCTGCCGTCACGGGTCGCCTGACCGACGTCCGGGAGCTGGTGGGATCGTGAAGCCGGTGGGGATCGTGTCAGGGCCGGTCGCCGCGCTCGACCGCTCGTCGGTCGACACCGACCAGATCATCCCCAAGCAGTTCCTCAAGCGGATCGAGCGCAGCGGCTTCGGCGAGTTCCTGTTCTTCGACTGGATGAAGCAGCCCGACTTCCCGCTGCGCCGGCCCGAGTTCGCCGGGGCGCCGATCCTGGCCGCCGGGCGCAACTTCGGCTGCGGCTCCTCCCGCGAGCACGCACCCTGGGCGCTGCAGGACTACGGCTTCCAGGCGGTCGTGGCCGAGAGCTTCGGCGACATCTTCGCGACCAACAGCTCGAAGATCGGCCTGCTGACCGTCGTGCTGCCCGCCGATGCCATGCGCGAGCTGCTCGACTCGGCACCCGCCGCGGCGACCATCGACCTGGCGGCCCAGGCGGTGACCCTGCCCTCCGGCCGGCGGGTCGGGTTCGATATCGATGCCGGCCTGCGCGAGCGGCTCCTGAACGGCTGGGACGACATCGCCCTCACCGAGCTGCGACTGGCCGAGATCGATCGCTACGAGGCCGAGCGCGAGCGCGACGGCCCCAACGTGCTCGCGATCTAGATCTACGCGGCTTCGCGCTCCGCCGACGCGTACTCGAAGGCCGTCGGCTGGGCCAGCTTCGAAGCCTTGCGGTATGCCACCAGATTCCCCGCCAGGCAGAACCAGTTGACGAAGAAGCTGATGATGCCCCACCATCCCTGCACGAGCGTGCGGCCGGTGTAGTCCTTCGTGACCTTGATGCCACACTCACGACAAAGGGTGGTCCGGAGGGTGACGAAGCGCGGGAGGACGAGCATCCCCACATGGCGGCGGATGACGAGTTTCGTTGCGGGCCCGCGCCCGCAACCACGGCACTGTTCCATTTTGCTCCTCCACGAAGGTCGTTTTGGCTCGTATCGGCAAGGCAGGCGGATCGCTCAAGCCGCAACGGTTCCCGGGGCGGATCCGGCGCCCGGTCGGTACGATCACCGCGATGAACGTGGCTGTCCCCAAGGAGCACGCCGCGGGTGAGCGGCGTGTGGCGCTCACCCCTGACGCCGTTTCACGGCTCGAGCCTCTGGGACTGACGGTGCTGGTCGAGACCGGCGCCGGCGACGCCGCCGCGCTGCCGGACGCCGTCTACCGCGAGGCCGGCGCGATGATCGTCGAGGAGGCCGCCGAGCTCTACCGGCAGGGCGACATCGTGGTGCGGGCGGGCCGCGTTCAGGCGGACGAGGTCTCGGACATCCGGCCCGGCGCAGTCCTGATCGGGTGGCTGTGGCCGCGCCTCAACCCGGAGCTGGTGCAGGCGCTCGTCGACGGCCGCATCACGTCGTTCGGCATGGAGTCGATCCCGCGGGCGACCCGCGCCCAGCGGATGGACGCCCTGTCGTCGCAGGCCACGGTCTCGGGGTATCGCTCGGTGATCCTCGCGGCCGAGGCGCTGCCCCGGTTCTTCCCCATGCTGATGACCGCGGCCGGCACCGTCGCCCCCGCCCGCGTGTTGGTGCTGGGGGCCGGCGTGGCCGGCCTGCAGGCGATCGCCACCGCCCGCCGCCTGGGCGCCGTCGTGTCGGCGTTCGACACGCGGCCGGTCGTCAAGGAGCAGGTGCAGAGTCTGGGAGCGGCGTTCGTCGAGCTCGAGCTGGAGGTCTCCGGCGCACAGGACTCACGCGGCTATGCGACCGCGCTCACACCCGAGCAGCAGGAGCAGCAGCAGCGCCTGCTCGAGCGGCACATCGCCGAGTCCGACGCCGTCATCACCACGGCGCTCGTGCCCGGCATGCCGGCGCCGCGGCTGATCCCGGCCTCGGCCGTCGCGGCCATGCGGCCGGGCTCGGTGATCATCGACCTGGCGGCCGAGACGGGCGGCAACTGCGAGCTCACAGAGCCGGGCGAGACCGTCGTGCGCGAGGGCGTGACCATCGTGGGGACGCTCAACCTGCCGGCGGGGATGCCGCTGCATGCGAGCCAGATGTACGCCCGCAACCTGGGGGCCGTGCTCGACCACCTGGTGGCCGACGGCGAGCTGCGGATCGACCTCGAAGACGAGATCAACGCGGACGCGCTCATCACCCACGAAGGCCGCATCACCTCGCGCCTGCTGCAGACGGTGGCTGCGTGAACGAACCCCTGCTGCTCGAGCTGACCGTGTTCGTGCTGGCCGCTTTCGTCGGCGTCGAGGTCATCTCGAAGGTCCCCACCACGCTGCACACCCCGCTCATGAGCGGCACCAACGCCATCCACGGCGTGGTGATCGTGGGGGCGATCCTGGTGGCCGGGTCGCATCACGGGGCGCTGACGACGACCGTCGGCACCATCGCGGTCGCCCTCGGCGCGTCCAACGTGGTCGGCGGATTTTTGGTCACCGACCGCATGCTCGAGATGTTCAAGCGTAAGCCGGCTCCCGCCCCGGACGACACGGCGGATGGCGGCGGGTGAGCCGTGCTGATCTGATCGGAGCGGCGTATCTGGTCTGCGCGGCGCTCTTCATCATCGGCCTCAAGCGGCTGGGCTCTCCCGCCACCGCCAGGTCGGGTAACCGCCTCGCCGCCGTGGGGATGGCGTTTGCGATCGTTGCCACCCTGATCGACCGGCGCGTGCTGGGCTTTGGCTGGATCGCGCTCGGCGCGGCGGTCGGCGGCATCGCCGGGGCCGTCGGGGCGCGCAAGGTGAAGATGACCGCGATGCCGCAGATGGTGGCCCTGTTCAACGGCTTCGGCGGCGGCGCGGCGGCGCTCGTGGCGCTCGCCGACTATCACGACACCGTCACCCTCCCCGGCCATGTGGCCGCCAAGATCATCGTGTCGATCCTGTTCTCCTCGGTGGTGGGCTCGATCAGCTTCGCCGGCTCGATGATCGCCTTCGGCAAGCTGCAGGAGGTGATCACCGGATCGCCGGTCACGGTCGCCGGGCAGCAGGCGATCACGGGCGGGCTGTTCGTGGTCGTCCTGGCCCTGTGCGCCGTCCTCGCCACCGGACACGAGAGCCAGCCGCTGCTCGGCGTCGCGATGGCGGTCTCGCTCGTGCTCGGCGTGCAGATGGTGATGGCGATCGGCGGCGCCGACATGCCCGTCGTCATCTCGCTCCTGAACGCGTTCACAGGCCTCGCCACGGCCTCCACCGGCTTCGTGCTCTCCAACAACGTCCTGATCATCGCGGGCATGCTCGTCGGGGCGTCGGGCACGCTCCTCACACAGATGATGGGCCGGGCGATGAACCGCACGATCACGAACGTCGTGTTCGGGGCGTTCGGCACCGGCTCGGGCACCGCCGTCGCCGGCGCGGGCGCCACCGACGGCCAGGTGCGGGCGACGACCGCGGAGGACGTCGCCATCATGCTCGCCTATGCCCGCCGCGTCGTCATCGTGCCCGGCTACGGCCTCGCCGTCGCGCAGGCCCAGCACAACGTCCGCGAGCTGGCCGATCAGCTGGAGCGGCGCGGAGTCGACGTCCGCTATGCCATCCACCCGGTCGCCGGGCGCATGCCCGGGCACATGAACGTGCTGCTGGCCGAAGCGGACGTCCCGTACACCCAGCTGTACGAGATGGACGACATCAACCCGGAGTTCCCGCGCACCGACGTCTCGCTCGTGATCGGCGCGAACGACGTGGTCAACCCCGCCGCCAACAACACGCCGGGCAGCCCGATCTACGGCATGCCGATCCTGAACGTCGACCAGTCAACGGCGGTCGTGGTGCTCAAGCGCAGCATGAACACGGGCTTTGCCGGTATCGAGAACGAGCTCTTCTTCGACCCCAAGACGTCGATGCTGTTCGGCGACGCCAAGGCGTCGGTGAGCAGCCTCACGACGGCCGTCAAGAACGCTTAGGGGGTGGGCCGGCCCGGCCCACCCCCAACGTGAGACCTACGGCTCCGACGTGCCGCCGGACATGCTCGACGGCATCTCGAACCTCCCGCCCATCTCGTACGCGCCGTATGCGGTGACGAGTGATGCGATCAGGGTCAGCCAGAGCCCGATAGACGTGTGGCTGTGGTGGTCGATGAACTCGAACACCACCATCAGCGCGGTGAACGCGCTCGCCAGCAGAATCGCCATCGGCAGCGGCACAGGCAGCGCCGGGCCGTTTGGCACGAACAGCAGCACGACGCCGGCAAGCATCACCAGCGATCCCAGCACCGCGAGCTTGCCAATGAAGTTCACGTCCCACGCGTTGAAGTCGATGCTCCCCAGTGGCCCAAGCGAAAACGAGTACCACGCGAGAAACAGCGTGCTGATGAGCGTTACAGCCGTGCCGCCGATAACCATCCACTGGCTGCGCGACACCTTCGACCAGTCCATAGTCACACTCCTTAGAAAAAGACAGCGAAAGGAGACCTGCCCTTCGTTCGCCGCACGTGCGGCAAATCCTCTCAACCCTACAGGTGTGCAAGCAACGCTGCCAAAAGGCCCGTGCGCTCCGTCATCGACTCGAGCGAGACGCGCTCGTCGAGGGCGTGGGCGCCTGTACCTGTCGGCCCGAGCCCGTCGATCACCGGAGTGCCGACCGCGGCGGCGAAGTTACCGTCGGAGCCGCCCGGCGACGCGTTCTCGTCCAGCCTGACGCCGGCCTGGGCCGCGATCGCGATCGCGCTGCGCACGAGCTCGGCGGCCGCAGGCGTCTGCGTCATCGGCGGCCTGGTGATACCGCCGGTGACCGTGAGCACGGCGCCGTCGAGATGCGGCCGCAGAGCCTGCAATGACCGCTCGAGCGAGCGCTGCTCGTCGGCCTTCCATGCGCGCGCATCGATCCGCGCCCAGGCGTCGCCGGCCACGACGTTGTCGCCGGTGCCGCCGCCGACCTGGCCGACGTTCGTGCGGATGCCCCGGGTCGGGTCGGCGAGCGCGTGCACGGCGGTGATCTGGTGCGCCAGCTCCTCGACGGCCGAGATTCCCGCCCGCGAGCCGTTGCCCGCGTGGGCGGCACGGCCGCGGATGTGGAGCTGGTAGCGGGCGAGCCCCGAGCGGCTCGTGGTGATGGTGCCGTCCTTGACCGGGGGCTCGAGCACCAGCACCGCCCGGGCGCCGGTGGCCACCTCCTCGACGAGCGGGCGGCCCGTAGGGCTGCCGACCTCCTCGTCCGCGGTGAAGAGGACGTGCACCGGGCGCGCCGGCTCGCCGGTCGCCCGCAGCGCCTCGAGCCCCGTGACGATGCCGGCCTTCATGTCCAGGGCGCCGGGGCCCCATGCGTAGCCGTCCTGCACCCGGAAGGGCATCGACGGCAGAGTCCCCGCCGGCCAGACCGTGTCCATGTGGGCCACGAGCACAAGCGCGGGGCCGTCGTCCGGCCCCAGGCGTGCGGTCAGGTGCAGGCCCCGGGGTGTCACCCTGGCGCCAAGCGACTCCAGCTCGGCGGCGAGAAAGCGCCCGATGTGGCCCATCCGCTCGCGATCGCCCGTGGGGCTCTCGAGCTCGACCAGCCGGCGCAGGAGATCGACCGCGTCCATCATTGGCCGAGAGCGTATCCGGTGCCGGTGACCGCCGCAGCGACCACCGGCACCGGCGCGTGTGCTACTGGACGAGGCGGGACGTGCCCGCTGCCAGATCCGAGGCGATCTGCTGGAAGACCGTCTTCAGGTTGGTCGGATCCGGGTCGGGGTAGTAGTTCCCCGGTGTTGCCATCTCCTGCATCGCGGTGATCGAGGTGATCGCAGGTGACTCCTTCTGCTGCTGGTAGGTCAGGCAGTCGGCGCCGGTCGTCTGATCGCCGTACAGGATCGTGTACACCAGCACCTCGGCGCTGCCGGCGCTGCCCTTGTAGGTGGTGGCGTCGTTGACCGCCGTCTGGCACGGCTGCATGCAGTGCGGGTCGGGGTCAGGCGTGATCACCGTCTTGCCCTTCACCTTCGTCGTCGTGTCCAGACAGCTCTGGCCCTCGTTGGCCGCGCCGTCTGAGAGCACCACCATCACCTTCTGGACGCCGGTACGGCCGTCCTTGATCAGCTCGGCGTCGGCCGCTTCCATGGCGCTGGCATAGCCGGTCTGGCCGCCCGCCTTCATGCAGTTGATGTCGCTGACGAGCGGCGAGCTCGGGATCAGCGTCCCGGCCGACGTCGCGTAGTTGTTCGAGAGCGGCACCATCAGGTAGGTCGGGTTCGAGACGGAGTACGGCGTGAACCCGTAGGTCGAGTCGGCCGGGTAGGCCTCGACGGGCTCGGCGTTGCAGATGTCCGTCGTGCCGTTCATGTCGGGCGGGAGCACCGCCAGGCCGACGTAGTCCGCGCTCGGATCCAGGCCGGGCAGGAAGCCCTGCAGGAGGCCGGTCTTCAGGTTCGCCAGCTTATTGTCCGTGGACATCGAACCGGTGCGGTCGAGCACGAGCATGATGTCGAGCGGCACCTCGCCGCACGGAGAGCACGCCTGTGCATGCGCCTTGAGCTGGATCGTGCTGAACCCGAGCAGGTTCAGGAGGTATGTGGGCACGCTGGCCGTCTCGTCGACGGTGACCGTGTTGGGGTACGTGCACGTGAACGTGCCCTGGACGACGCAGGTCGCGGTGACCGTCTGGCTCACGTTGGCGGCGGGAACACCCGTGATGGGGTTCGTGCCACCCGACTGCGATCCGTACTTCTTCGCCGCCAGGACGGCATTGGCGCCGACGGGCGGGAAGGTCATCGTCAGCTGGCCGGCTCCGGCCGCCGCCGAGGCGTCGGTCGAGGCCTGCAGCGCCTGCTGCACGCGGTAGGCGTTGCCGAGGTCGATGACGAGCCCGGCGAAGATCAGCATGGTGAACATGAACACCACCACGAGCGGCAGCGTCTGGCCCGAAGTCGCCCTGAGGGCGCCCATGCGGGAGCGCCGTTCGGAGACGGCGAGGAGAACGGTTGGCTCTGGGTGTTCGGCGGGGATGGGCGTCACTGACTGCCTCCCTGGAAAAGTTTGGGCGCGATGCCGGCCCCAAGGACGCGGGATCCGGGGGGTGCGTGACTCGTCACACCATCGGAGCAGAGCGCAAATTTCTCAATCACCCGAATGGGGCTGCCACCTGCGAGCCACGCCCGGGCCATCCCCGCCGAACATCCCTCGATCAGTACTGCACGACCGGGCGCACCTCCACCGCGCCCCCATAGCGGGTGGCGGGCACCCGTGCTGCGAGCTCGATCGCCGCGTCGAGGTCGTCGGCCTCGTACAGGAAGTAGCCGCCGAGGGCCTCCTTCGTATCGGCGAACGGGCCGTCGGTGGTCACGGTGCGCCCGTCCACGACGCGCACGGTCGTGGCGGTGTCCGGCTGCCCGAGGCCCTCGCCGCTGGTCACGCCGGGGGTCTGGTTGATGGCCATGTAGTCGGCCGCGACGACCCGCTGGTCCTCCTCCGACAGCTGGCTCCACACCTCGAGCGCGTGGCCCTGATAGATCTGCATCATGTACCTCATCGGTTCCTCCTTCGCCTGGTGGATGGTTCACGCCAAGGACGAGCGGGCGGCCGCCCGATGGACACGCGCCCGGCGTATATGCCTTGACACACATATACGCAGCTGGTGAGATTCCAAGCATGAGCAGCTTCGATGCCGTCGCCGAGCCGAGCCGCCGCGGGCTGCTCGACCTGCTTCTGGCCGCGCCCCGCCCGGTGGGCGAACTGGCCGCCGCGACGGGTATGAGCCAGCCGAACACCTCGCGTCACCTGCGGATTCTGCGCGATGCGGGCCTCGTCGAGTGCCGCACCGCCGGTCAGCGCCGGATCTATGCGATCCGGCCAGAGGGATTCGCCGAGCTCGCCGGCTGGCTCACCCCGTACGCGCTCCTGTGGCAGCGCGCGGTCACAGGCCGGTGACCTAGTCACCCAGCGCGACGAGCTCGGCCAGTTCATCGTCGCCGAGATCGGAGAGCGCCGATTCGACGCCGCGGTCGACGATCCGGGTGGCCAGGTCACGCTTGCCCGCGATCAGCTGGTCGATCCGCTCCTCGATCGTCCCGGCGCACACCATCCGGTGCACCTGCACGACCCGCGTCTGGCCGATCCGGTGGGCGCGGTCGGACGCCTGATCCTCGACCGCCGGATTCCACCAGCGGTCGAAGTGGAAGACGTGACTGGCGTTGGTGAGGTTCAGTCCGAGCCCGCCCGCGCGCAGAGACATGACCAGAATCCGCGGCTCTCCGCCCGGCTGCTGGAACTCGTCGACGATCCGCTCACGCCCCATGCGGGGCGTCGAGCCGTCGAGATGCAACAGCTCCCCGGAAAGCTCGTGCTCGAGGTGCTCGGCAAGCAGCTTGCCCATCACCGCGTACTGGGTGAATACGAGCGCGCTATCGCCCTCGTCGACCACCTCGGCCAGCATCTCGGTCAACCGGTCGAGCTTGCCCGAGCGGCCGACCAGCGTTCCGTGGCGGCCGAGGGCGTGAGCCGGGTGATTGCAGACCTGCTTCAGGCGCGTGATCAGCGCCAGCACATTGCCGCGGCGCTCGATCCCCGAAAGGCCGCGCACGCGCCCGAGCATCGCGTCGATCGTCGCCTGGTACAGGGCCGCCTGCTCGACCGTGAGCGTGCAGAACTCGGTCGAGTCCTGCCGGGGCGGCAGATCGGGCAGCACCGAGGGGTCGGTCTTGCGGCGCCGCAGCAGAAACGGCCCGGTCATGCGCCGCAGCGACTCCTCGGCGCGGCCGTCGCCGCGGCGCTCGATCGCGTTTGCGAACAGGCGCCGGAAGCCGGTGCGCGTGCCGAGCAGCCCGGGATTGAGGATGTGCATGATCGACCACAGGTCGTCCAGCCGGTTCTCGACCGGGGTGCCGGTCAGCGCTACCCGGTGGCCCGCATCGATCGCGCGGGCGGTTTGCGCGGCGCGCGTCAGCGGGTTCTTGATGGCCTGAGCCTCGTCGAGCGCAAACATCCGCCAGCTGCCCCCGGACAGCAGGCGGCGGTCGCGCGGGAGCAGGGCGTACGACGTCAGCACCACGTCCCAGTTCTCGAGGTCGGCCGCCCGGGATGTCCGGTCGGGCCCGTGGTGAATCAGCGTGCGCAGCTTCGGTGCGAACCGGTGCAGCTCGCGCTGCCAGTTGCCCAGGACGGACGTCGGGCACACGATCAGCGCCGGCCGGTCGTCGTCGTCGCTGCGGTCGAGCAGGTACGCGATCAGCTGCACGGTCTTCCCGAGCCCCATGTCGTCGGCCAGGAGCGTCCCCAGACCGAGCTCGCGCATGCGCACCAGCCACCCGAGTCCCGCCTTCTGGTAGGGCCGCAGCTCGCCCTCGAACTCCGGCTCCGGCTCGACCGGGCGGCGCAGCGCCGGATCGCGCAGCCGGGCCGCCAGCCCGGCCAGGTCGCCGTCGGTCTCGACCACCGAGACCACCATCCCGCGCACGTCCGTCGACCCCGCGAGGGCCGCACCGAGTGCGGTCATCGCCGGCAAGCCCGGGCTGTGCAGCAC
>DATCPV010000088.1:0-9410 GCA_036569885.1 Gaiellales bacterium
CCCTCGGGCTCCTCGACCCGCCGCTTCGGCCGCAGCCCGAGCGGATGCTGGCGCTGGCCAAGATCGAACGCGATGGGCAGGTGTTTGCCAGCGTCGATGCCGCCGTCGCCGAGTGGCCGGGATTCGCCGGCCTCGAGCACACCCCCCGGGTGTTGCTCGAGGAGGACGTCGCCGAGCACCTGGTGGCCGACCACGACGGCCGCCTCCGCTTCCGCTACAGCCACGATGCGGCAGCGGCGGCCCTGGCGGCGATGGCCGAGCCGGTTGCCGCCAACCTGAAGGAGGTGGTGTGCCCGGTGCTGCTCATCCGCGGCGATCACTCCCAACTGTTCACGCCGGCGGACGCCGAGCGGGCGGCGGCCGAACTGCGCCGGTGCCGGATCGAGATCGTTCCAGGTGGCCACACCCCGCTCTGGGACTCGCTGGCCGAGACGGGGGCACTCGTCAAGAACTTCGTCTCGGGTCAGCGCACGAGCGCGTAGACGATCACACCCACGAGCACGACCATCAGCACCGCGATCGGCACCCAGGCGGATCCCGCGCGCGTGTCCACCACGCGGTCGGCGGGATCGGGGGGCGGATACATCGGCTCGTCGCCGGCGGCGATCCGGTGGGCCAGCGCCTGCGCATCGTCGGCCTTCACCAGCGCGGCAGCCACGTCGTCCTCGACCCCGAGCTGCTCGGCGATCTCCGCCTCGTCCGCTCCGCCGTCGCGCAGCTCGATGAAGCGGCGCACGGTGTCATCCGTCATGCCGAAGTCGGTCGCATCCTGACCGGCGAAGCGAAGCGCCAGGAAGCGGCTATCGGGCGGCGGGGACGGCAAGGTCGGCCCAGCGTGCGAACATGTCCCGGCCGGTCGCCCGCATCGCGGCCTCGGCGGCGTCGAAGTCGTGCAGCAGCCGCTCCATCCCGCCCTCGCCCAGGACGCGATCGGCATAGTCGGCGTACGCGGGCACGTGCGCCCACTCGCGCGCCATCTCCGGCAGCACCTCGACGTGAAACTGGATGCCGTACGCCGACTCGCCGTACCGGAACGCCTGGTTGGGGAAGGCCGGCGAGGAGGCCAGGCGGGTCGCGCCCTCGGGCAGGTCGAACGTGTCGCCGTGCCACTGCAGGGTCGGGAACGTCGCCGGCAGGCCGGCAAAGAGCGGATCGAGAGCCCCCTCCGGGGTGAGCGTCACCGGCAGCACGCCCACCTCGGGCTCGGGTCCGGCGTACACCCGCGCGCCCAGGCCCGCGGCGAGCAGCTGCACGCCCAGGCAGGCGCCGAAGTAGGGCACTCCGGCCCGCACGGCCTCGCCGATCGCCCGCTTCTCGCCGGTCAGCCACGGCACGTCGGCGTCGTCGTTCACGCTCATCGGCCCGCCCATGGCGACGATCGCGTCGAAGTCGCGCCACGACGGCAGGCGATCGCCCTCGTCGAGCTCAACGCGGTGCAGATTCGCCCCGCGTTCGCGCAGCACCGTCTCGTACTCGCCCGGCGGCTCGCAGGCGATGTGCTGGAGCACCAACACGTCCATCTCAGGCCTCCCGGTTCCCGCCGGCGATCGCGCGCAGGTCGAGCGCCTTGTCGAGGACGGCCTCGTCGACGCCGTGCGCCCGGGCGACCTCGCGCAGCGACCTGCCGGAGGCGGCGGCGTCCTTGACGATGGCAGTCGCCCGGTCGTAGCCGATGTACGGGTTGAGCGCGGTCGCGACCGCGAGCGAGCTCTCGGCATGGCGCTCGCAGTTGGCCACGTTGGCCTCGATGCCCTCGACGCAGCGCTCGGCCAGAAGCCGGCAAGCTGCAGCGAGCAGGCCGATCGACTGGAGCAGGTTTCGGGCCATCAGCGGGATCTGGACGTTCAGCTCGAAGTTGCCCTGGAGGCCGCCGACCGCGATGGCGGCGTCGTTGCCGATCACCTGGGCGGCCACCTGGCAGGCGACCTCCGGAATGACCGGGTTCACCTTGCCGGGCATGATCGAGCTGCCCTTCTGAAGCTCCGGGAGGATGATCTCGGCGAGCCCCGCCCGTGGACCGGAGCCCATCCAGCGCAGGTCGTTGGCGATCTTGGTCAGCGAGACGGCGAACGTCCGCAGGGCGCCCGACGTCTCGACGAGGCCGTCACGGTTGGCCTGCGCCTCGAACGGGTCGGCCGGCGGCAGGATCCGCAGGTCGGTCTGCTCTGAGAGCAGCTCGCGCACCCGCGCGGCGAACTCGGGGTGCGTGTTGAGGCCGGTGCCGACGGCGGTGCCGCCGAGCGGGATCTTGCCCAGCCGCTCGAGCGTCGAGTCGATGCGGGCCCGGCCCTCGCGCACCTGCGCGGCATAGCCCCCAAACTCCTGCCCCAGCGTGACCGGGACGGCGTCCATGAGGTGCGTGCGGCCCGACTTGACGATGTCGGCGAATTCCTCGGCCTTGGCGGCCAGCGCGCCGGCCAGCCGGTCGAGCGCGGGCTGCAGCTCATGGACGACGCGGTCGAGCGCTGCCAGGTGCACCGCCGAGGGGAAGACGTCGTTGGACGACTGGCCCATGTTGACGTGATCGTTGGGGTGAACGCCCTCGCCGGCGAGCGTGGCGATCACCTCGTTCGCGTTCATATTCGACGAGGTGCCGGAGCCCGTCTGGAAGACGTCGATCGGGAACTGGCGGTCGTGATGGCCCGCGCCGACCTCGTCGGCGGCGGCCGCGATCCGGGCCGCCATGTCGGTGTCAAGCAGGCCGAGGTCGGCGTTGACGCGGGCGGCCGCGGCCTTGATCCGGCCGAGCCAGTGGACAACGGCGGCGGGAATCGGCTCACCCGAGATGGGGAAGTTGTCGACCGCCTTGCGCGTCTCCCCGCCCCACAGCTCGCGTGCGTCTACGGCCTCGCTCACGACCGGCACACTATCTCGTCAGCCCTCGCCCGATTGCCGGGTGAATATTGAGTGCCTGGCACCGAGTATTCAGCGGCCATGAATACCTGGGCCTGGCCCCGGTTCTTCACTCGGTGGAGTACTTGGGCTGGGCCTTCTCGCCGCGGATGCGCGCGACGGCGTGGTTGGCCGCCAGGGCGGCCTCCGAGAAGCCGACCGTGATCAGCGTGATCTTGCCGTCGAAGCCGGCCACGTCGCCGGCGGCGTAGACGCCGGGGAGATTCGTCTCGCAGCTCTGGTTGATCCGGATCTGGCGCTTGTTGGCGAACTCGAGCCCCCAGTTGGCGATCGGGCCGAGGTGGGACACGAACCCGAGCAGGGTCACGAGCTCGTCGCAGGCGACCTCGCGCATCTCGCCGGTCGCGGTGTTCTCGACCGTGATCTGCTCGAGCCGGCCGTTGCCGGCGGCCGCGCGCACCTCGCACGGCAGCAGGATCTCGACCCGGCCCTCGTCGGCCAGGCGGCGCACCTCGTTGACCGACGACTCGAGGCCGCGGAAGCGGTCGCGGCGGTGGATCAGCGTGATCGGCGGCGCGGCCGTGTCCTGCAGGCCGAGCGCCCAGTCGAGCGCCGAGTCGCCGCCCCCCACCAGCACCACCCGGCGGCCGGCGAAGGCCTCCTTGCGCTTGACGAAGTAGTGCAGCCCGTTGCCCTCCCACCGATCGAGATCGGGGAGGTCGAGCTTGCGGGGATTGAACGCGCCGTGGCCGGCCGTGATGATCATCGTGCGCGTGAGCAGCGTCTCGCCGTGGGCGGTGTGAAGCTCGATCACCTCGTCGTCGCGGTGGGAGATCGTCTCGATCACCTCGCCTAGGCGCACGTCTGGCTCGTACTGCATCGCCTGGTCGGTCAGGCGGTCGATCAGCTCCTGGCCGTTGATCTTGGGGTAGCCGGCGACGTCGAAGATGTGCTTCTCGGGATACACCGCCGAGACCTGGCCGCCCAGCTGCTCGAGGCTCTCGACGATCCGGACGCTGGCATCGCGGTGCCCGCCGTAGTAGGCCGCGGCGAGCCCGGTCGGGCCTCCGCCGATGATGGTGATGTCGAGAATCTCGTCAGAACTCACGGTCACTCCCTCGGAGCAGTGTAATCCGCGGGCGCCGAAGACCGCGCTTGTGACAGCGGGCACCCCATGGGATTCGGCCAAAACAAGCGGATCGAATCGCCCGCGCGGGAGAGCTTGTGAGCGGTGCTATAGTCGGCCACGGTGCTCGGCGACTGGGCAGCTCTGCTGGTGTTCGCGGCGATCGCATTCGTGATCCCGTTCAGCCTGCTGGTGGCCACTTTCACCCTCTCGACCCGCACCCCCCGGCACGCCGGCGACAAACGGATCCCGTTCGAATCGGGCGTCTCGTCGCAGACGTTCATCCCGGGTCGGTTCACCATCAGCTACTACATGACCGCGATGCTGTTCATCGTCTTCGACATCGAGATCGTCTTCCTCTATCCGCTGGCCCTCGAGCTGCACGCGCTCAGGTGGTTCGGCCTGGCGGAGATGGTGACGTTCGTCGTCCTGCTCGTCGTCGCCTACGTCTACGTCTGGAAGAGGGGGGCGCTCGAATGGCGGTGACCCCGGTCCACATCGACCGCGCCGTGCGAGCAGAGGATCTCGAGCAGTACATCATGCTGACCACGGTCGAGAAGGCGCTTGCCTGGGCGCAGTCCAACTCCATCTGGCCGGCCGGGTTCGGCCTGGCCTGCTGCGCCATCGAGATGATGTCGCTGCCCTCGCCGCGCTACGACATCGCCCGCTTCGGCGCCGAGGTGTTCCGCAGCTCGCCGCGCCAGTCAGACCTCCTGATCGTCTCCGGCCGGGTGTCGCACAAGATGTCGGCCCCGCTGCGCCAGGTCTACGACCAGATGCTGGTGCCCAAGTGGGTGATGGCCATGGGGGCCTGCTCGAGCTCCGGCGGCATGTTCGCCAACTACGCGATCCTGCAGGGGGTCGACAAGATCGTCCCCGTGGACGTGCACGTGCCCGGCTGCCCGCCGAGGCCCGAGGCGGTGCTCGACGGCTTCCGGCTGATCCAGCGCAAGATCCGCGCGGGCATCCCGCCCGCCTACGAGCAGGAGAAGTCGAAGGCGTGACGGCTGCGCAGCTGGCGGCGGCGGTGCGAAAGGCCGTGCCCAAATCCGTGCTCGGGCACGAGAGGGGCATCGACATGCCGGCGCTGACCATAACGCCCAATCACATCGTTGCCGTGGGGACATATCTGCGCGACGAGCAGGGCAAGAACTTCCTCTCGGCGGTGACCGCGATCGACCATCTCGGCTACGGCGAGGAGGTCGCGGGCTACTTCGGCAGCGAGCGCGGCCGCGACATCAACGCCACCGGCAGCTGGGGCGCATCGACCACTCCGGAGCAGCCGCCGAAGCGGTTTGCCGTGCGCTACCACCTGGCCCACGTGGGTGACGGCCCGGTCGCACGCGTGCGGCTGCAGGTGTGGCTCGACGACGGCGAGACGGTGCCGAGCGTGGTGCCGGTGTGGCCGACCGCCGACTGGCACGAGCGGGAGCAGTACGACCTGATGGGGATCGTGTTCGCCGGCCACCCCAACCTGCGCCGGCTGATCCTGCCCTCCGACTGGGCCGGGCATCCCCTGCGCAAGGACTACCCGATCGGCGGAGAGCCGGTCCAGTTCACGGACGCCGTATGAGCATCGTCGAGCGCCAGCCCGCCCCGGTCGTCCCGCTCTACACGCCGGCGCAGATCCCGCCCGGCGCGCCGTCCAACGTCGACCTGCCGCCGGGCGAGGACCTGATCACGGTCAACTTCGGCCCCAACCACCCCTCGACGCACGGAGTGCTGCGCCTGATCGTGACGCTCGACGGCGAGGTGGTCGTGGGCCTCGACGCCGACATCGGCTACGTCCACACCGGCTTCGAGAAGAACTTCGAGCAGAAGACCTACTGGAAGTGCATCCCGTATGCGCCGCGGATGGACTACGTGGCGTTCTTCGCCAACGAGCTGGCCTACGTGGGGGCGGTCGAGAAGCTGATCGGGATCGACGTCCCGGAGCGCGCGCAGTGGATCCGGGTGCTCTTCGCCGAGCTGAACCGGCTCCACAGCCACCTGGTCTACCTGGGCACGTCCGGTGTCGAGATGGGCGCGATGTCGGTGTTCTTCTACTGCCTGCGCGAGCGCGACGCGGTGCTCGACCTGTTCGAGATGGCGACCGGCGTGCGCATGCACGACCGCTACCCGCAGTTCGGCGGCGTGGCCGAGGACCTGCCGAAGGGCTTCTACGCCGAATGCCGCAAGTTCTGCGAGATGATGCCCAAGCGGATCGACGAGTACCTCGACCTGCTGGCCGGAAACCCGGTGTGGAAGTCGCGCTACCAGGGCATCGGCACCATCGCGGCCGACACCGCGATCGCCATGGGCCTCTCGGGCCCCAACCTGCGGGCGTCGGGTGTGCCCTACGACCTGCGCAAGGTCGAGCCGTACCTCGTCTACGACCAGGTCGAGTTCGACGTCATCACCGGCGAGCGCGGCGACGCGTATGCCCGTTTCCTGTGCCGCGCCAAGGAGATGTACGAGTCGGTGCGGATCATCGAGCAGTGCCTCGACAAGATGCCGAGCGGGCCGGTCATGTCCACCGACCGCAAGTTCGTGCTCCCGCCGCGCAACGAGCTGCAGACGTCGATGGAGTCGCTCATCCACCACTTCAAGCTGGTCACCGAGGGCTTCCGCGTGCCGCCCGGCCAGGTGTACTTCCCGGTGGAGTCCCCCCGGGGCGAGTTCGGCTGCTACCTGGTGGCCGACGGCGGCCCCAAGCCGTGGCGAGTGCACTTCCGGGCGCCGAGCTTCGTCAGCCTGCAGGTGACGGCGATGATGTCGGTCAACCGCTACGTCGGCGACATGATCGTGGTCGTCGGCTCGCTGGACGGCGTCATGGGCGAGGCTGACCGATAGTGACGCTCGACCCCGCCAGCAGCGAGACCCAGGCGGGCGCTCTCGAGACGCTCCCGGAGATGCCAGCGCCGCTGCGCGAGCCCGACCGCAGCGCCCCGCTGCGCGACCGCATCCTCGCCGTCGTCGCGCTCTACCCGGAGCCGCGCTCGGCGCTCGTCCCCGCGCTGCGGCTCGCCCAGGAGGAGTACGGCTGGCTCTCGACGGAGGCGTACGAGCAGGTGGCCGACGCAACCGGCTTCACGCCCGCGTTGTGCAAATCGGTGGCGTCGTTCTACGACATGTTCCGGCTGCACCCCGTCGGCCGGCACGAGATCTGCGTGTGCACCAACATCTCGTGCGCGCTGGTCGGCGCCGGCGAGACGCTGCGCGAGTTTCGCCGCGAGCTCGGCATCGACGTGGGCCAGACGACCGCCGACGGCCTGATCACACTGCGCACCGTGGAGTGCTACGGCGGCTGCGGGTGGGGACCGGTGGTGTCGGTGGACGAGCGCTATCACGAGCCGTTCGGGCCCGACCGTGTCCGGCCCCTGCTGGACGAATTGCGGAGCGCGCCGGAATGAGCGACAGGCGCATCCTGCTCGACTTCGACGGCGATCGCCGCGACGTCCACTCCTACGAACAGGCCGATGGCTACAAGTCGCTGCGCACGGCGCTGGGAATGGCGCCGGCCGACGTGATCACGACCGTCGACGGATCGGGCCTGCGCGGCCGCGGCGGCGCAGGCTTCCCCACGGGGCGCAAGGCCTCGTTCCTGCCCAAGGGCCGCAAGCCGGTGTACCTGTGCGTGAACGCCGACGAGTCGGAGCCGGGCACGTTCAAGGACCGCGAGATCATGCTCCGGAACCCGCACGCGCTGATCGAGGGCATCCTGATCATGAGCTACGGCATCTCGGCCACGATGGCCTTCCTCTACATCCGCGGTGAGTACCGCACCGAGTTCGAGGTGCTCAGGCGGGCGCTCGAGGAGGCTCACGGCCGCGGGTACGTCGGGCGCAACGTGCTCGGCTCGGGGTACGACGCGACGATCGTGCTGCACCGCGGCGCCGGTGCCTACATCTGCGGCGAGGAGACGGCGCTGCTCTCGTCGCTCGAGGGCGAGCGCGGGCAGCCCCGCTCGAAGCCGCCGTTCCCGGCCGTCGCCGGCCTCTACGCCGCGCCGACCCTGGTCAACAACGTCGAGACGCTGGCGTCGGTGCCCTACATCATGGCGATGGGAGGCGAGGCCTATGCCGCCATCGGCACCGAGCGCTCGAAGGGCACGCGCGTGTTCTCGCTTTCGGGCAACGTCCGCCGGCCCGGCAACTACGAGCTGCCCCTGACCGCGACGCTGCGCGACCTGATCGAGGGCCACGGCGGCGGGGCGCCGACGGGGCGGACGATCAAGGCGATCATCCCTGGCGGCTCCTCGACGCCTCTGCTGATGCCCGACCAGATCGATACCGGCATCGACTATGAGTCGATCGCCGAGGCCGGCTCCATGGCGGGCTCGGGCGCCGTGGTGGTCATCGACGACCGTGCCTGCATGGTGCAGCTGGCTCTGCGGGTCGCCGAGTTCTACCGCCACGAGAGCTGCGGGAAGTGCACGCCGTGCCGCGAGGGCACCAAGTGGGGCGTCGACATCATCCGCCGCATCGAGGACGGAACGGCCAAGCAGGGCGACCTCGACCTGCTCCTGAACGTGTGCGACCGCATCCTGGGCAAGTGCCTGTGCCCGCTCGGCGATGCCATGGCGATGCCGGTGGCGAGCTACGTCACCCACTTCCGCGAGGACTTCCAGCGCCACATCGACGAGGGCGGCTGTCCGTTCGTCGAACAGAGCCCGATCGCAAGCCTGTACCACGAGCCGTTCGTGACGCCCGCCGCGGGGGTGGCGCCGTGAGCACGTTCCACGACGCGTTCCTCGACGTGCGCCGGCGGATCGAGGCGGGCGAGGACCCCGAGTTCGTCGTGCCGCAGCTCCTGCGCATCGCGGCGGCCCAGGACGAGATCGACATGGCCGCCAGGCTCTACGCCGACGACGATGACGACCAGGCGGGCGAGTAGTGGCCACGGTCGAGACCGAGACCGTCACCCTCAAGATCAACGGGCGGGACGTGAGCGTGCCCAAGGGGCTGTCGCTGGTCGAGGCGGCGGCCGAGGCAGGGATCGAGATCCCGGTGTTCTGCTACGAGCCGCGGCTCGGGGCGGGCGTCGGCGCGTGCCGCATGTGCCTGTGCGAGATCGAGGGCATGCCCAAGCTGCAGACCGCCTGCACGACGCCGGCCGCCGCCGGCATGGTGGTCGACTCGCACGGCGCCCGGGCGCGTGAGGGCCAGGATGCGGTGCTCGAGTTCCTGCTCCTGAACCACCCGCTCGACTGCCCGGTGTGCGACAAGGGCGGCGAGTGCCCGCTGCAGGACCTGACGTTCCGCTACGGCCCCGGCGTCACCCGGATGACGCTGCCCAAGCGCACGCAGGAGAAGCCGATCCCGATCTCGCCGCTGATCAAGCTCGATCGCGAGCGCTGCATCCTCTGCTACCGCTGCACGCGGTTCTCGGAGACCGTCTCGGGCGACATGCAGCTCGTGACCGAGAACCGCGGCGCGCACTCGATCATCAC
>DATCPV010000089.1:0-3775 GCA_036569885.1 Gaiellales bacterium
GCGTATGGCTCCGCCACGCGCTCGCGCATGCGCTCGACCGCCCACGCCAGGTTGACGGCCGTCGGCCGGGTGGCGACAAGTCCCGAGCAGGCACGTTCGACGTCTTCGCGCAGCAGCTCGACGCTCCCCGCCCGGCTGCGCGAGGCCGCCAGAACGATGCCGTAGGCGGCGGCGATGCCGATCGCCGGCGCACCGCGCACGACCAGGCCGCGGATCGCCTCGGCCACCTCCTGCCAGGTCACGAGCCGCACCTCGACGACCGCCGCGGGCAGCTGTGTCTGGTCGAGCAGCACGACCGCACCGTCCTCGAAGCGGGCAATCCCGTGGGGCCGAAGCGCAAAGGAGCGTGGGGGCGCGATCACCTGGGTCTCACTATAACGCCGGCCTCATCGCCGCTTGACCCCGCCGGCGGGCGATGACCGTCGCGAGCCCGACCAGCCCGAGGCCGAACAGGATCACGCCGACGGCCCAGCCTCCGCTCTGCCCGACCACGACGGCCAGGGCCCCGAGCCAGACGATCGAGCTGAGGGCGCCGACCCACATCAGGCCGCCCATATCGAAGCGGGCCGCACCGATCAGGCAGGCCGCAACCACGGCGGTCAGGAGCACATGCCACGGGCCGACGTGGCCGAAGCCCGAGTGGGCCATGCCCGCGATCGCGGCCGCCACGCCGAGCACGGCGCCGGAGCGCCAGGCCGCCTCGGCGCCCGGGTGCGACCTGCGCACAAGGATCGCGCCGGCGGCAATCGCCAGAACGCCCTGGACTCCGAGCCACCACGGAACGGTCGACCCGTTCAGGATCCCCGCAGCATCGGCCGAGCAGCCGGTGAACGCGACCAGGGAGGCCGAAAGTCCCCACCCCGTCAGGCGCACGATCCGCACGGCCGCGTGCAGCACGAGCACGACGGCGGTGATGGCGAGGCTCGCAACGATGCCCGCACCCGGGCCGGCACCGGTCACGACCGCCGACGTCACCGAGGCGCTACCGAGTGCGACGTAGCCGGCCATGCCCGCCAGCTCCACCTCCCAGACCGGGCGCCCCGCCCGGTGCAGGAGCACGGCGGCCCCGAGCGCAACGGCCGGGAACAGGAACGGCGTCACCTCCTGGGCGAGAACGGGATACGAACCGAACCCGATCCCGTAGAGGAGCGCGGCTCCGGCGAAGCAGACCAGGGCGCCGGCCGCGCGCAACACCGATGGCACGTCCGGCCGCTCCGACCCGGCGCGGCGGCGCCGCAGCAGCTTCTCGATATCGGCAGGCTCGACTTCGCCGCGCGAGAGCGCGGCCGAGAGTTCCGCGAGAAGGGTGTCGTATGTCATATATGCTATATAGCGTACATGCGCTAAGAATTCAACCGCTTGAGCGCATCGATGTTCGCAACCGGCGTCGGATCGACGCCGCGGGCCAGGGCCGCCGCATAGCTCGCCCAGTCGCCGTAGGCCACCAGGGAGAAGGCGCGCGCGGCCGCGGTGGCGCCACGGGCCTCGACGACCTCCACCAGCGCGGCCTCGGCCGCGACGAGCGACGCGGTCGCGTCGATGCTCCTGCGCACGGCCTCGCCCTGGCCGGGATCGGAGAGGAGCACGGCCGCGAACGGCGCCGCCGGCGCCCCCTCCCAGCCGACAATCTCGTTGTGTCCGAGCTCGGGTAGGGCATGGCTGAAGGCGTGCATCTTGGCGTTCTCGTTCAGCTGGGTCTTCCAGCGATAGGCGACGGCGCCGATCGGGCCCGCCCCGTAGATGAGGGGGATCGTCTCGGCGAGGCGCTCACCGAGATCGCGGGCGGCGGCGACATCAACGTCCCCCACCCCCTCAGCAGCGGCCGACGCAATCCCCTCGGACGCCAGGCCGCAGGCTCCGAACGCCCCGGCCATCGCGCCGAAGAGGTATCCCAGCGCCGCCCGCGGCTGTCCGGTGGCGACCCCGGCGGGTACCTGCGCATGGGCGACGCCCCACTCCTGGGCCAGGCTGACCAGGGTGCCGCCGGCGCCCACGATCAAGAGGCCGGCGCCCTGGCGGTGGGCCTGGCGGGCGCAGGCCAGCGTCTCCTCGGTCTCCCCCGAGTAACTGACGCACATGACAAGCGTGCCGGGGCCGGCCCAGTGCGGGATGCGGAAGCCGCGCACGCGCGTGATCGGCACGGGGCACTCGCCGGCGACCAGCGCGCGCAGCAGCTCGCCGCCCATCGCCGAGCCGCCCATGGCCGCCACGACGACCGCGCCGGGCAGCGCAATGTCGACGCCCGCCGCGGCGCCCACGCGCTCGCCCTGACGGAGCTGGTCAGCCATCCCGGCGATGGCACCCGCCATCCCCGAGGGGTCGATCGCCGTCACCAAACCGGTTCTCCAGATACTCCCACAACTCGATTCTGCACGGTCCTGCCCGCCGCCACAACCGCACCGGCCAGAAGCACCGATTCGACGACACGTGCGCCAGCCTCGATCCGGCACCGTGGCCCGACCACGGAATCGGTCACCTCGGCGCCCTCGGCAACGTACGCGGACGGGTCGATCAGGCCGCCGGCAGGCATCTGCCCGAGGTTGGCGGCCAGGTAGCTGGCCGGTGTGCCGATGTCGCACCAAGAGCCGGCGAAGCTGCCCGCGTACAGTCCCGCGCCGACGAGGACCGGGAACACCTCGTACTCCACCGAGACGGCCCGGCCGGTCGGAATCAGCTCCAGCACGTCCGGCTCGACGACATACGTGCCCGCGTTGATCGTGACCGCATCCACCTCGCCCGGTGCGGGCTTCTCGACGAACGCGGTCACGGCGCCGTCGGGGGCGGTGACGACCACCCCGTAGCGGCTCGGGTCGTCCACCGGATGCAGGGCCAGCGTCATGCGAGCGGCGCGGTCGCGATGCAGGCCGACAAGCGCCGTCAGATCGAGATCGGTCAGCACATCGCCGTTTGCAACCACGAAGGCCTCCTCGATCCCGCGGGCGGCGAAGGCAATCGCCCCACCGGTGCCCAGCGGCTCGGGCTCCACGACGTACTCGAGCGCGTCCCCGAAGTGCGCGCGGATGGCGTCGGGCCGGTAGCCGCAGGCCAGGATGATGCGGTCGACGCCGTGGCGGCGGAGGTGCTCGACCTGATGTTCGAGGAACGGCCGGTTGGCGATGGGGAGCATCGCCTTGGGGGTCTCGTGGGTGAGCGGTCGCAGGCGGGTGCCCTCGCCCCCCACCAGGACGACCGCGATCACCGAGCAGCGACGCCGGCGTCGCCCGCGCTGCGCAGCAGGTCGCTGGGGTCGGACGGGCGGCCGACCGACTCGTATGCGAACCCGGCCGCGCGAGCCTGCGCGGGATCGAGCAGGTTGCGGCCGTCGACGACGAGCGGCGTCCGCATCGCGTCGCGCACCGCCGCCGAGCACACCTGCCGGAACTCCCCCCACTCGGTCACGATCACGACCGCGTCGGCACCGGTCACCGCCTCGAGCATCGATCCGGCCAGAACGACATCCCCGCCAAGCATGTCGGCCGCGTTCGACATCGCGACCGGGTCATATCCGACCACCGTCGCACCCTCGGCCCGCAGCCGCGCCGCCAGCACCAGGCTCGACGCCTCCCGCATGTCGTCGGTGTCGGCCTTGAACGCCAGGCCGAGCAGTGCGATGCGGGTGCCCCGCAGCGAGCCGAGGTGCCGCTCCAGCTTTCCGACCACCCGCCGCTTCTGCAGGTCGTTCACCTCGATCACCGACATCAGCAGCTGGAAGTGGTACCCGGAGTTTCCGGCCAGCTGCTTCAGCGCCTTGACGTCCTTCGGGAAGCAGCTGCCC
>DATCPV010000090.1:0-4066 GCA_036569885.1 Gaiellales bacterium
TGCGGACGCCGGGATAGTGCTTGCAGGGACGCACCTGCGCGTAGAGGTCGAGCGACTTGCGCAGGCCGACGTTGACCGACCGGAAACCGGATCCGACCGGCGTGGTGATCGGGCCCTTGATGGCCGTGCCGTTGAGCCGGATCGACTCGATCACGCGGTCGGGCAGCGGGTTGCCGCCGTTCTGGTCCATGACGTCGGAGCCGGCGTCCTGGACGTCCCAGTCGAAGGTGACCCCGGTCGCATCCAGCACCCGCCGGGTCGCCTCAGCGATCTCGGGGCCGGTGCCGTCGCCGGGAATGAGTGTGACACGGTGACTCAAGCGGGTTCGTCCTCCCAAAGGTTTTTGGGAGCGTACCGGACGCCCTGGGCGCGACGGTGGGGTCGGTTGCGCAGACAACGGGGTAGGATTCCGGCCATGGCGGAGAAGGGCGGACTCGAGGGTGTCGTCGTCGCTCGGAGTCGTCTCTGTTCGATCGACGGGCTGAACGGCATCCTCATCTACGGCGGGTATGACGTCGGCGATCTGGCGGAGCACTCGACGTACGAAGAGGTGTGCTTTCTCATCCTGCGCGGAGAGCTGCCGAGCCGCGAGGAGCTCGACGCATTCGTGTCGGAGCTGGCCTCGCACCGGGAGCTCTCCGACGAGACCGCGAGCGTCGTCGACATGCTCGCGAGCCACGCCGCGCCGATGGAGATGCTGCGCACGGCGGTGTCGTCGGACAGCTTCGACGACCCCGACAAGGATTCCAACAGCGGCGACGCCAACGTCCGCAAGGCCACCCGCCTGATCGCCAAGATGCCCACGATGGTGGCGCGCTATCACCGCCGCCGGGCCGGCCTCGAGCCGATCGCCCCCGACCTCTCGCTTCCGCATGCGACCAACTTTCTGCACATGCTCACCGGCGGCGAGGTGACCGCGGCGGCCGCGAAGACGTTCGACGTCGCCCTGATCCTGCACGCCGACCACGAGATGAACGCCTCGACGTTCACCGCGCGCGTGATCGCCTCGACGCTGTCGGACATGCACTCCGCCATCACCGGCGCGATCGGTGCGCTCAAGGGGCCGCTCCACGGAGGCGCCAACGAGCAGGTGATGCGGCTCCTGCAGTCGATCCCGGCCGATGCGTCGGTCGAGGACGAGATCCGCGCCCGGCTCGACCGCAAGGAGCGGATCATGGGCTTCGGCCACCGCGTCTACAAGACCTGGGACCCGCGTGCCGTGATCCTCAAGCGCTTCAGCAAGCAGCTGGCCGAGGAGTCGGGCGAGCCGCGCTGGTACGACCTCTCCGAGCGCATCGAGCAGACGGTGGTCTCCGAGAAGGGCCTCTACCCGAACGTCGACTTCTACTCCGCCTCGACCTACCACTACCTCGGCATCGACACGGGGCTCTTCACGCCCATTTTCGCAATGAGCCGGGTGGTCGGCTGGGCGGCACATGTGATCGAGCAGCACGACGACAATCGCCTCATCCGGCCGAGCTCCGAATACGTCGGCCCGCCGCTCCGCGCCTACGAGCCGATCGAGCGTCGCTCGGTCTCGGCCGTGGCGTAGGTCACGCTCTCAGGCCGTAGCCGCATCGAGTCGCCGCGGCCGTGCTGGAATCCCACCCGTCGGTAGGCGCCGACGGCCGCAAGGTTGCGCGGATCGACGTCGAGCACGATCTCGCGCAGCCCCAGCCGTTCGAAGCCATACCGGCAGACGAGTGCCGTCGCCTCGGTGCCCTGGCCCGACCCGCGGTGGGCGGCCTCGCCGATCAGGATCGAGAACCGGGCACGGCTGAACGCCCACAGCTGCAGGCGGGCATTCCCGATCACGGCGCCCTCGCCGACCTCCTCGATCCCGAATGCGACCAGGTTCGGGTCGGCCAACGCCTGGCGGCCCCATGAGCGCAGCTCGGGCAGCGTCGCCGGCCCATCCGGTGGGCCGCGGCGGCCGTACAGGTACCGGGTCGTGACCGGATCGCTCAGCCAGCGTGCCCAGGCGGGTGAGTCCGCCGGCTCCAGCGGAGCCAGCGCGACCAGCGCTCCGACGATCCGCTCGGCGATGGTCATGCCATCGAGGATAGCCCGGTCGTCGTCCGGGACGGGGTCGCCTAGGCGGACTTGCGCCGGGCGGACGCCGCTGCGGGCTTCTTGCGCGTCCGGGTGCCGGTCGCGGCCTTCTTGGTCTTCTCCCGGTTCGTGCGGGCGGCGTCGAGCGACGCGGTCAGGGCGGTCATCAGGTCGGGCGGCGCCGGTCCGGCCTTGGGCTCGGGCGGTGTCGTCGTCTTGCCCTGTCGCTTCTGCTCGACGATCTCGAGCAACCGGTCGCGGTAGGTATCGCTGTAGCGGCCGGGCTCGAAGTCGGAGGTGTAGGCGGCGATTAGGTCCTCGGCCATCTTGAGCTGCTGCTTGTCGACCTTCGCCGAGCTCGGCGCGATGCCGTCGATCGAGCGCACCTCATCGTCGAAGAACATCCGCTCGAGTGTGATGACGCCGTCGCGGACGCGCAGGCAGGCCAGGTTCTCGCGGTCGGACTGCACGTAGGTTGCGATCGCCGAGAGGCCCGACTTCTCCATCGCCTGCACGAGCAGGGTGTAGATGGCCTCGCCGGGGCCCTCCTCGGGCCCGAGGTAGTAGGTGCGCTCGAAGTAGATCGGGTCGATCTGGGCCGCGGGCACGAAATCGTGAATCGTGATGCTGCGATGGCTCTCGCTGCGGGCCGCCTCGAAGTCCTCGTCGCTCATCTGCACGTACTCGCCCTTGCTGACCTCGTAGCCCTTGACGATCTCGTCGGCGGGCACGGGCTCGTTGTCGACCTTGCACACCTTGACGTAGCCGATGCGGCCGCCGTCGGTCACGTGCAGCTGGTTGAAGCGCAGATCCTTCTCGGCGATCGCCGTGTACATGCGCACCGGCGCATTGACGAGGCCGAACGAGATGGCGCCGGTCCAGACGGCGCGGGGGCGGTTTGCAGCAGGCATGGTCCGTAAAGATACCCTGTTTGGCGCGATTCTCCTCTACTCGCCGGGGAGAAGCGAGAAGATCCGCGCGTCCTCCACGAGCCAACGCCCGTCGTACTCGCGCCAGAGCAACTCCACCACGCGGGTGTCGGAGTCGTCGAGGTGCAGGTGCAGCAGCGTGCGGTTGGCCACCGTCCCGATCAACTCGGCCCGGGCGGTGCGGGCAAGCAGCGGCCGCAGCTCGTCGTCGCGGGCGGCGAAGTCGGGCGAGAGCGCGGCGGTGCGGGCGTCCAGATCGTGCCCGTTTGTGGCCGCCTCGAGGCCGCGGGCCGCCCGCTGCGCGGCCAGTTTCACCAGGGATGGCGGTCCGTCTGCGGCCACGCTCCAGGGTACTGCAATTTCCGCGTTGCGAACGTGTGATTCCGATGTCACAAACTGACACGAACGACGCGCTCACGGTGCGCCCACCGGCCAGGTGGATTGGTAGGCTGCAGGGAGTCGAGCTCGCTTGAGCGGTATCCGGAGGACCTGATGGTCAGACACGACGTGGTGGTGGTGGGAGCCGGGTTGGCGGGGATGCGCGCCGCCATCGAGGCATCCCGCTACGGCGTCGACGTCGGCGTCGTCAGCAAGCTGCATCCCACCCGCAGCCATTCCGGCGCTGCCGAGGGGGGCATCAACGCGGCGCTCGGCAACGCCGGCGAGGACAGCCCCGAGGAGCACACCTTCTTCACGGTGAAGGGCTCCGACTATCTGGGCGACCAGGATGCCATCGCGACCATGTGCGCCGAGGGCCCGGGCGACATCTACGAGCTCGAGCACATGGGGGCGGTGTTCTCGCGCACGGACGACGGCCGCATCGCCCAGCGCCCGTTTGGCGCGGGCGGCGCTCCACGCACGGCCTACGCATCCGACATCACCGGCCACGTGCTGCTGCACGTCCTCTACGAGCAGCTGGTCAAGAGCGGCGTCACCGTCTACGAGGAGTGGTTCGCGCTCGACCTCGTGACCGACGGCGACCGCTGCGTCGGCCTGACCGCCTGGGACCTGATGCACGGCGGCGTGGAGGGGATCGAGGCGGGCGCCGTGATCATGGCGACGGGCGGGCTCGGCCGGATGTACCG
>DATCPV010000091.1:0-3849 GCA_036569885.1 Gaiellales bacterium
GTCCAGCAGCACCAGGCCGTCCTCTGCCGGGATCACCGCGGTCGCGCCGACCTTCGGCGTCGGCGTGCCCAGGTCGGCGGCGAACCGCTCGCGGACGACCGCGGTCGGTAGGCCCGACAGCGCGGCGTAGAACTCGTCCACGATCTGGCACATCCGCGCGTACCGGGTCTGGTCGTAGCCGCGGTCGGCATACGCGCGGCCCTCGTAGGCCAGCACCCGCAGTTCGTCGAGCAGCGCCGCCGGGTCGATCGGTGGCGTCAGACCAGGCTCCGGCCCTGCATGTCGTCCGGCACCGGCAGGCCGAGCGCGGTCAGGACGGTTGGCGCGATGTCGAACAGGCGGGCGTCGTGCGGCACCGCCTCGGGCATCCCCGGCCCGGCGAAGATGGCGATGCCGTACCGCGCGTGGTTGGCGTCGTCGGGGCCGGTGTCGTTCTCGCGCACCTGGACGCGGCCGTCGCCGACCGACCCGATCGAGCGCCAGCCCAGGTTGCCGAAGTAGGCGATCAGGTCGGGTGCGACCCCGTTCACCGTCTTGTAGAGGTCCTCGGGACGAAAGACGCGGGTGCCGATCGAGTTGCCCTGCTCGTCGCCGAGCGCCTCGAGCTTTCCGATCAGCTCGTCCCGGAGCGCCTCGTAGTCGCCCGGCGCGATCGTTCCCTGCGGCTCCCGGCCGGCCACGTTCAGGAAGATGCGCGAGTAGTAGCCGCCGTCGGCCCACACCCGCGAGTGCGGCCAGTCGATGGTGCAGCGGCCGATCGGGGTCGGCTCGCTGGGGGGATCGACCAGCTTCAGGTAGCCGTTCTGCATCAGCCACTCGTTGATCTGGATGCCCCCGTACATGGCCTGGGCGCCGTGGTCGGACACCACCATCACGGCCGTGTCGTCGTCCAGGCCGTCGATGAGCGACCCGACCTCGGAGTCGAGGTAGCGGTAGTAGTCGCGGAAGGCCTGCTCGAGCGGCGTGCCCGGCACGTAGTCGGGGTGGTTGGGGTCGTAGAAGCGCCACAGGCAGTGGTGCAGGCGGTCCGGCCCCATCTCGACCAGCATGAAGAAGTCCCACGGCCGGGTATCGCGCAGGTGGCGGGCGAGTTTGAATCGGCGCCGGGTCATCTCGTTGATGTCGCGCACGACCCGCTCGCGATCGTCCGTGCGGTAGTCGGGCACGTCCACCATGTACTCGCCGACCACGTCGCGGATCTCGTCTCGAAGCGCATCGGGATACGTGTAGCGCGACTCGATCGACGGGGTGAGGAAGCAGCTCACCATCTCGCCGTTGACCTCCCTCGGCGGGTAGGTCTGCGGCACGCCCAGCGCCACCACGTGCTTGCCCGCGCGCGACAGGATGTCCCAGAGGCGGTCGTCACGCACCTTCTCGGAGGTGGCGAACGCCATGCCGTCGTAGGAGTGGTCCTTGCGGTTGCGGAAGCCGTAGAAGCCGAGCGTGCCCGGATCCTTCGACGACATCATGCACGACCACGCCGGCACCGTGATGGGCGGGTCGCAGGACTCGAGCCGCCCCCACGCGCCGCGCTCCATCAGCCCTGAGAGCACGGGCAGCTCGGCCCGCATGTCGTCGAACAGGATCTCGGGTGGGACGCAGTCGAGCCCCACGATCATCAGCCGCTTCGGTTGTGCCACGCGGGGGATGCTACCGACGCCCCCGACCCGGGCGGGCCGGTGCGCGGGTGCCCGGAGCGGGGACCGGCCTACCCTAGAATGCGCGTCGCCGTGCCCGCAGCCGCCCCCCAGACTCCCACCGCGCTCGTCGTCGAGGTCGGCTGGGTGAACGGCCTGGCCGCGATCCGGTCGCTCGGCCGCCACGGCGTGCGTGTGCTCGCGGTCGACGACGGCCCATCGGCGCTCGGCTTCCGCTCGCGCTATGCGACGCCGGTGCCCGCGCCCGACCCCGTCACCGACGAGGACGGCTTCGTCGCGGCGCTCGCCCGCCTGGGCGAGACGCTCACAGGACCGGTGCCGGTGTTTGCGACCCACGACGAGCACGTGAACGTGATCGCCCGCCGGCAGGCCGAGCTGGGACCGGCGTACCGGCCGTGCTCGCCGCCGTGGGCGACGCTCGAGCGGCTCCAGAGCAAGCGCCACCAGCTCGAGGCCGCCATCGCCTGCGGAGTGCCGACGCCCGAGACGCGGCATCCGCGCTCGGCAGCCGACGCGCTTGCGGCGGCGCAGGAGCTGGGCTACCCGGTGATGGTCAAGCCGTCCGACCCGATCGCGTTCAAGCGGCTCCACAACCGCCAGGGGTTCCGCTGCGAGGCGGCGGCGGAGCTCGAGGCGGCGTTCGCTCAGACCGAGGCCTTCGAGCCGATGGTGCAGGAGTACGTCCCCGGCGGCGACGACCACCTCTACAGCCTCGGCAGCTACGTGGCCGGCGACGGCGAGGCGCTCGGGATCTTCACCGGCCGCAAGCTGCGCCAGACGCGTGAGCACATGGGCGTGTGCCGGGTGGCCGAAGCCGTGTGGGTGCCGGAGATCGCCGACCACGGCCTGCGGCTGCTGCGGCAGCTGGAGTTCAACGGCATCTCGCAGGTGGAGTTCAAGCTCGACCCCCGCACGGGCACGTACAAGCTCATCGAGGTCAACCCGCGGCTGTGGCAGTGGCACGGCCTGGCGACGGCCTGCGGCGTCGATCTGACCCACATCGCGTATCTCGACCTGGTCGGCCGGCGGCCGCCGGCGCGGCGGATGACCCGTGAGGGCCGGCGGTGGGCGATCACGTTCTCGGCCGACGCTCCGCATGCCTTCCAGCGGCCGCCCTACACCGACGCGCTCCTTGCCCGCGACGACCCCCGGCCGGCCCTGACGCAGCTCGGGCGCGTCGTCCGCGGACGCATCCGCCGCTCCCGCCGCGGCGCGGCACCGAGCGCTCCCGTGAGCCGCATCGCATGAGGGTGCTGTGCCTGGGAATGGACGGAGCCGACCCCGAGCTCGTCGGCCGGCTGCTCGACGAGGGCCGCCTGCCGACCCTGGCGGGGATCGTCCGCGACGGGGCCTACGGACGTTTGCGCTCCACGCTGCCGGCAGCCACGCCGACCGCGTGGTCAACGTTCGTGACCGGGCTCAACCCCGCCCGACACGGCATCTTCAACTTCTCGACCAACGCCAACCGCGCCCAGTCGCGCGTTGAGAGCGGCCGCAGCCGCGCGGGCACGCCGCTCTGGCGGACGCTGGGGGCGGCCGGGGTCCGGTCGGCGTTCGTGACCGTGCCGTTCACCTACCCCGCCGAGGAGATCGCGGGCATCACCGTCACGGGCTACGGCGGCCCGGCCGAGCCGGAGATCGCCCCGGCATCGGCCGCGGCGGCGATCCGGGCCCGCCATCCCGGCCTCGTCACCGCCCACCACCCGATGCGCGAGCGCTGGTGGGAGGATTTCGACCGCTACGCGCGGCTCCTGATCGAGCACGTCGACCAGATCGCGTCGGTGTGCGAGCAGTGCTTCGAGCTCGAGCCCGACCTGGGCCTGCTCGTGGTCGACTTCATGAGCACCGACTTCGCCGGGCACCTGGGATACGCCCGCCTCGACCCCGACCATCCCGCCCACGACCCCGCCCACTCCGGCGACGAGCTGGTGCAGGTCTACCAGGCGGTCGATGCCGCCTGCGGGCGCCTGATCGAATCGGCCCGGGAGCGGTTCGGCGAGGAGCCGACCGTGCTCATGATGTCCGATCACGGCATGAAGCCGATCTACCGCGTGTTTCACACCAACCGCTGGCTCGAAGAGCACGGACACCTGCACTACCGCCGCCGCTCGCTGCAGCGGCTGCGCGGGACGCGGCTCGACGGGCTCGCGCGCGTCGACCGCCGGCTGGGCCGCACCGCCGGCTGGTACAC
>DATCPV010000092.1:0-3499 GCA_036569885.1 Gaiellales bacterium
GCCGAGCGCCGAGCCGGCCACGACCGCCGCCAGCGGCCCGCCGTAGAGGATGACGACCGGCCAGTTCACGGTCTCATGGTAGGAGAACCCCGGCTCGATGGCCAGAGCCGCGGCGGTTGCGCCCGCCAGGAAAGGGCCTACGATGTAATTGTGCGGATGCGAACGTTACTCGCGGGACTCGCCGTCACGGCGGTCGCGGCCGGATGCGCCGGGGGAGGCTCGGGTTCGCATTCGACCCTCACGGCCGCCCAGGCAGTGCACCAGGCCCGCACGGATGGGTTCACCCGCGCGGGCCGCGGGCCCCGAGGCGAGTCATTGCAGTGCACCGCTCGCACGAGCAAGGTCGGCCCGGCCCAGACGACCGGCCGGTACGCGAATTACAAGCGCCCCGTGTACACCATCGAGTTCGGTGACCGGCACGCCCCGCCGACGAGCGACAACACCGCACGCATCGCCATGGCCGTCTTCGTCTTCGCAGACGCAGACTTCGCCGCCCGCTGCGCCCATGCCGGTATGTACACCTCGGAGCACCAGCCAGTCCACCCGGACGCGGTGGCCTCGGGGAGCGGCTCGAAGACATTCCCCTACAAGCTGATCGCGGGGACGACGGTCGAGACGCACATGCACAAGCGGGGCTTGCCGGGCGCGGTGTTTCCCTCGGACGGCCAGTACGAGACCTACCTTGCCAGCGGCCGTGCGTACGCGATCGGGCTGGCGTATAGCGAGCGCGACTCCCGCATCGTCCAGCGGGACCTGGCTCGGATCGCCGCCCAGATCAGCGGGTAGCCCTTAAGGGGAGCGACGACAACCCCGAGGAGCCGATGAGACGGTAATGAGGCTGCTCATCGCGCAGTTCGGTTTGGTGTCGGCATGATCCGCGTCGCGCTCGTGGTCATCGTGCTGTTGGGCGTCGCCTTCGCGTACCGCGAGGTGTCGAAAACATCTCCGCACGATCAAGCCGTCGCCGCCCTAAAGCACACGTTTGCGGTTTCGGGCCAGGGCGACCCTGCTTCGGTGACATGCAACTCGAAGCCGTCACCGATCCCCGCAGGGTTCGCCGCGTGGGGGAATGTGACGATGTTCGATTGCAGCTTCGCCGACCCGAGCACGGGCACTGTCCACGGTATGTGCATGATGCACGGGGGAAAGCTGTCTCAAGTCACAAACGCTTGGGCACAGGAGGGAGAAGGAACCTGCGCCTCGCTGAGCAAGCTCTATGGGGATCTGACCTCGGGCACCCTGCCCAGCCTGCCTAGCAACTAGATGGATGCTCGCGGCCCTCGCAGCCGATAGGCACTGCGACGAGGTTCGCCTGGTGGCGGGTCGACTCGCACCAGTACCATCCGACGGTGGACGACTATTACCCGCCGCTGCAGAGCTCCCACTGGTGATCCTACGATCACGCTGCCCGGGTGGCGGCTGAGGTTCGACGCGCGAACGGCCCGCGGCGCCCGAGGGGCCGCGGCAGGCTGGCGGCGCTGCGGGCGTGGGTGAGGCGGCGCCGTGCTGCTGGATGAACACGACATGACCGAGCAACTCGAGACCCGAGCGGACATCCGCAACGTGGCGATCATCGCCCATGTCGACCACGGCAAGACGACGCTGGTCGACGCGCTCCTTCGCCAGGCGGGGACGTTCGCGGCCCACGAGGAGCGGATCGACCGGGTGATGGACGCCGGCCTCGAGCGCGAGCGCGGGATCACGATCCTGGCAAAGAACACCGCCATCCGCTTCGGCGACGTGAAGATCAACATCATCGACACGCCGGGACACGCCGACTTCGGCGGCGAGGTCGAGCGCGGCCTGGCGATGGTCGACGGGGTGCTCCTGCTCGTCGACGCCTCGGAGGGACCGCTGCCGCAGACGCGGTTCGTGCTGCGAAAGGCGCTCGCGGCGCGGCTGCCGGTCATCCTCGTCGTGAACAAGATCGACCGCCCCGACGCCCGCATCGCGGAGGTCGTGAACGAGGTCTACGAGCTTTTCTTCGACGAGGACGCCGACGAGTCCCAGATCGACTTTCCGGTCGTCTACACCAATGCGAGGGCCGGCACGGCGACCCTCGACCCGAAGGCCGCGGGCGAGAACATCCAGCCGCTGTTCGACCTGATCGTCTCGAGCATCCCCGCGCCCACCTTCGACCCGGCGCACCCGTTCCAGGCACAGGTCGCAAACCTCGATGCATCGCCCTACCTCGGCCGGCTCGCGCTCTGCCGGGTCCGCCACGGCGAGATCACCCGCGGGGCAACCGTCGCGTGGTGCCGCCAGGACGGCACGATCACCCGCACCAAGCTGACCGAGCTGCTCGTGGCCGAGGGCCTCGATCGCGTCCCGGCCGAGCGGGTGGGACCTGGCGAGATTATCGCCGTCGCCGGCCTGGACGAGGTGATGATCGGCGAGACGATCGCCGATCCGGACGACCCTCAGCGGCTGCCCCTGATCGTGATTGACGAGCCGAGCCTATCGGTGACCGTCGCGACCAACACCGGCCCGCTGGCCGGCCAGAGCGGCACCAAGCTGACCGCGCGCATGATCCAGGACCGGCTCGACCGGGAGCTGCTCGGCAACGTCGGCCTGCGCGTGCTCCCCACCGACCGGCCCGACACGTGGGAGGTGCAGGGCCGGGGCGAGATGCAGTTCGCGGTGCTCGCCGAGATGATGCGGCGTGAGGGGTTCGAGCTCACGATCGGCAAGCCGCAGGTCGTCACGCGCACGGTTGCCGGCAAGCTCCACGAGCCGGTCGAGCGCGTGTCGATCGACGTGCCCGAGGAGTACTCGGGCGTCGTCATCCAGGCGCTCGCATTGCGCAAGGGCCGGATGGAGACCATGACCAACCACGGCACCGGCTGGGTGCGGCTCGAGCATCTCGTGCCGGCCCGGGGGCTCCTCGGGTTCCGGTCGGAGTTTCAGACCGAGACGCGTGGCACCGGGCAGTTGCACCACGTCTTCGAGGCGTACCAGCCCTGGGCGGGCGAGATCAAGGGGCGCACGAACGGCTCGCTGGTCGCCGACCGGCGCGGCCAGGCGACGGGGTACTCGATCCAGAGCCTGCAGGAGCCCGGCATCCTCTTCGTCGATTCCGGCGAGGAGGTGTACGAGGGCATGATCGTCGGCGAGAACAGCCGCAGCGGCGACCTCGACGTCAACATCACCAAGGCGAAGCAGATGACCAACGTGCGCTCGAACGCCGACGTGCTCGTCCGCCTCAACCCGCCGCACAAGATGAGCCTCGACCGCGCGATCGAGTACATCCAGGAGGGCGAGTGCGTCGAGGTGACGCCGACCGATGTCCGCATCCGCAAGGCCGTCCTGGAGGCGGGTGCGCGCGCGAGCCAGCGCTCGAAGCAGGCGCGCGGCAAATCCTAGGAGCTAGGGCAACTGCGGGTTGCCGCGGTTGCCCGCGAGCGGATGCTCGATCGGGCCGCCGGCGCGGAAGAGCTCGATCGACCCGCAGTACATGCACTGGTAGACGTGCACGTCCGCGTTCGACATGCCCCAGGTC
>DATCPV010000093.1:0-5732 GCA_036569885.1 Gaiellales bacterium
TGCCGGCGGCCTCGGCGGCCAGGATCGAGCGGATGAAGTTACGGCCGGCGCCATACACCCACGACGTGCGCACAACCAGATTTCCCGGCCGCTCGAGTACAGAGCGTTCGGCCGCGAGCTTCGAGCGGCCGTAGGCGCTCAGCGGCCCGGTCGGGTCGTCCTCACGATAGGCCCGCTCGGCACGGCCGTCGAAGACGTAGTCGGTCGAGAGCAGGATGACGCGCGCGCCGCTCGCGGCGACGTTCGCGGCCCCTGCGGCGTTGACGGCGAACGCCGCTTCGGGGTCGCGCTCGCAGCCGTCGACATCGGTCATCGCCGCAGTGTGGACGACCACGTCCCCGTCACGCACGGCCGAGCGCACCGCGCCCGCGTCGGACACGTCGAGGTCGGCCCGCGCGAGGAACGTCGCGCCGGGCAGGCGGTCGTGGAGAGCGCGACCCACCTGGCCACCCGCCCCGGTTACGAGAACGCGGGGATCAGATCCCACTCGAGCGCCGGGTTGGAGGCGTCACGCTCGCTCACGACGGGGGCCGCGTCGAGCTGCCAGGCGATGGCAAGCGTGGGGTCGTCCCAGGCCACCCCGTTCTCGTCGGCGGGGTCGTACTCGCGCGTCACCCAGTAGATCAGGTCGATCTCGGTCAGGGCCAGGTAGCCGTGGGCGACGCCGGACGGGACGTACACCGCCGTCGGCGTCTCGCCGTCGAGCACGAAGGTGTGGGTGACCGGCGCCGAACCGCGCGTGCGCAGGTCGGCCAGACCGACCTGGGCGCGCCCGGACACGAGGTACCACAGGTCGGCCTGGTGGCGGTGGTAGTGCAGGCCGCGCAGGACGCCGGCCGCCGAGCGCGAGTGGTTGGACTGGACGAGCGGCTCGGGTACCGCCGCCGTGCGAAACACCTCGACGAAGCGGCCGCGGTCATCGGCGTGCACCTGCGGCCGCCAGATGCGCACGCCCTCGATGGGGCTGGGCACGGACTCAGTCGGCATACAGGCCCTCGGCCTCGGACACGAGCGTGCGCCACCAGTCGGCGTGATCGCGGTACCAGGCGACCGTCTCGGCGACGGCCTGCTCGAGGCTGTGGGTGGGGCTCCACCCGAGCGCCGCGATGCGATCGGTACTGACCGCGTAGCGGCGATCGTGCTGGGGGCGGTCGTACTCGCTCAGGTACACGGCATCCTCGCCGCTTCCGGCGGCCCGGGCCACCATCCGCGCGATCTCGACGTTCGGCACGGCCCCGCCAGCCGGGCCGACGTTGTAGGCGACGCCCCGCTCGCCCCGCTCGGCCAGTGCGCGCAGACCGGAGACGGCGTCGGAGACGAACATCCAATCGCGCACCTGCCGGCCGTCGCCCCACACCGGCAGCCGTTCGCCGCGCAGCGCACGGGTCGCCCAGCGCGGGACGGCCTTCTCGGGGTGCTGCCACGGCCCGATGCAGTTCGTCGGCCGGGCGATCACGACGTCGAGGCGGTCCGCGTACGAGTGCGCCAGATCGTCCGCGAGCGCCTTCGAGCGCGCGTAGGCGCTCGTCGCCAAGCCCTCGCCCTGAAGCTTCTGGTGCTCGCCGAACGGCTCTCCCGGGCACGGGCCGTACACCTCGTCCGTGGACATGTGGACGACCCGGGGGACTCCGGCGGCGACCGCCGCGTCCAGCACGCTGCGAGTGCCCTCGACATTGGCGTGGAAGAACGCCTCGGCGGCCCCCTCGCTGCGGGTGACGTGCGTCTCGGCGGCAAAGTGCACGATCAGCTCAGGCTGCTCACGCCTGACGAGGTCTCCCAGCTCCTGGCCCGCGACGTCCATGCGCACGGTCTCGACCAGGCCCGGCGCGACCTCGGCCAGGCGGCGCTCGTCGCCGGCGTAGGTGTCGAGGTCGACGTTCAGCACCTCGGTCCCGTCGGCCGTCAGGGCTCGCACGAACGCCGAGCCGATGAACCCCAGGCCGCCCGTGACGAGCACACGGCCGCTCACGCCACCGCCCCGCGGTTGTGGTCGGCGGCCGCCTCCTCGACGGCGGGCTCGGCATAGGGGGAGAGCGCCGCATGGGCATGGGCGCGGAAGCGAGCCGCATCGTCGCGGTCGTAGCCCGGCAGAACGCGGGCGAGCGCCGAGCGGGCCAGAAACGTGGCCGCGGTCAGCGCCTGCACGGTGCGCTCCCCGGCCCGGCCGTGGTGTTTGCGGGCATAGATCCCGCGGCTGCGCGCGTGCTGGTAGATCCGGCGGCTCGGCACGGCGGCGGTGGAGGAGTTCTCGTGGTGGACGAGCCCGGCTGACGGGAAGAACGCGATCTCCCAGCCGCGATCGCGCAGCCGGCGGCACAGATCCACGTCCTCGAGGTACATGTAGAAGCCCTCGTCCAGGCCGCCCGCCCGTTCGAGCGCATCGCGCCGCACCATCATCGCCGCGCCGTGGATCCAGTCGACCCGGCGGATGTGCTCGCCGCCCGACATGACCCAGCCGGCGCGCTGGAGCGTGGCCGTCGTCACGGCCACCCTCGCCGGGGTCGGGAAGTGAAACGCGGAGGGCTGAACGCGGCCGTCGCCGTGGCGCAGCCGCGGGCCGGCCGCGGCCACGATGGTGTTCTGGTCCAAGAACCTGCGCAGCCGGTCGATGCAGCCGGGGTCGAGCACGGTGTCGTCGTTCAGGATGAACAGGTAACGGCCGCGTGCCCTGGCGCAGACGAGGTTGTGATTGGCGCCGAAGCCCCGCCGCAGGCCACCGGCGATCACATCGACGGCCGGATGCGAGTCGGCGACCGCTCCGGCAATGCCGACGGCGTTGTCCACGACGATTGTTTCCACCGAGCTGTCACCGGCCGCGGCGGGGAGCGAGTCGAGGCAGGCTTGCAGGAGCGCCACGTCGCCACTGGAGACGATCGAGACGGTCACGTCGAAGCGGGAATCGGCCACGTCGTGCAGGATATGCCCTGTACGCCAAAAGGGGTCTGACCCCGTTTGGCGCGCGGTAGTGGTGGAATACGCCTGTGGACTGCCTGTTCTGCAAGATCGTCGCCGGTGAGCTGCCCTCAACTCGGGTCCACGAGGACGACCGCGTCATCGCGATCATGGACATCTTCCCCGCCACCCGCGGCCACGTACTCGTGATCCCACGCGCCCACGCGACCGACGTGAATGAGGTCTCCGAGGACGATCTCGCCGCCGTGGCATCGGTCGCCAAGCGCCTGGCCGGGCTGGCGATGCGCGGTCTCGCCGCCGACGGCGTCACCATCATGCAGTCAAACGGCGCGGCGGCCTGGCAGACGGTCTTTCACTACCACGTGCACGTCATCCCCCGCTACCGGGACGATCCGCTGGTGCTGCCGTGGCGCCCGGGCGAAGCTCCTGCCGATCCCACAGAGCTGGCCGATATAAGCCGGTCTTATTTTACCGATTAGCCGGGCTTGGGTACCATGAGAGCCATGGACGACCTTCCTGTGCGTGCGGACGTGCTCGTGATCGGCAGCGGCGGCGCCGGTCTGGCAGCCGCGTGGGCGGCCGCCGGCGCGGGCGCCGAGGTGGCCCTGGTGACCAAGGGATCGCGCGCGTCCTGCAACACGGGTATGGCCCACGGCGGCATCCAAGCGGCCGTTGACTCAGAGGATTCGCCCGAGGCGCACGCGCACGATGTCCTCACCTCGTCGCACGGCACCGCCGACCCCGAACTCGTCTCGGTGCTGACCTCCGAGGCACCGGAGGCGATCGGCTGGCTCGAGTCCATCGGCGTCGAATTCTCGCGCTACCAGAGCGGCTACCGGCTCGCCCGCTGCGGCGGGGCCAGCGTGCCCCGGCTGCTACAGGTCGGCGACCGCACCGGCCACGCCATCGCCAAGGCGCTGCGGGCCGAGCTCGACCGCTGCGGCATCGCCATCCACGACCACACCGCGCTGACCGGCCTCGAGCGCCCCAACGGCCACTTCGCCGCGACGCTTCACCGCGGCGACGACGTCCACCGGCTCGACGCCGGCGCGGTCGTCCTCGCGGCCGGCGGCCGCTGTTACGCCGAGGCCCGCACGGCCGGCGTCCTGACGACCAACCAGCCCGGCTCGACCGGAGAGGCAACCGCCCTCGCCCGTGAGCTGGGCGCCGAGGTGCGCGACTACGACGCGCTCCAGCACCATCCCACCGGCGGCTCCTGGCCACCCCCGCTCCAGGGCTTCTCGATCCCCGAGACGTGCCGCAGCTACGGCGCAACGCTGCTGAACGCCCACGGCGAGCGCTTCGTCGACGAGCTGGCGCCGCGCGACACCGTGGCGGCCGCGATCGTCCGCGAGTGTGAGGAGGGCCGCGGCCTGCAGACGCCGGACGGCCGCCCTGCGGTGCACCTCGACACGACCCTGATCGACCCCGACATCGCCGCCGCCGTGATCCCGACGATGCTGCGCCGCTACCGGGCGGCCGGCGTCGACCCGCTGGCCGAGCCGATCATGACCTACCCGGTGCTGCACTACCAAAACGGCGGCCTGCGCATCGACCACGACGGCCGGACGACCGTTGACGGGCTGTTCGCCGCAGGCGAGATCACCGGCGGCGTGCACGGGCGAAACCGGATGATGGGCAACTCGCTGCTCGACTGCGTTGTCTTCGGGCGCCGGGCCGGACGGGCGGCGGCCGCATGAGCACCGCCACCGTCACCGACCTGCAGAAGGCGGTCGAGGAGGTCGGCGCCCACCTGTACGTGTGGTCGCTCAAGGACATCCCCCAGGACCTGCGCGACGCGCTGCGTGACGCGATGGAGCGCGAGACGCACAAGGTCGGCAAGCGCATTCTCGAGACGATCAACACCAACGTCTCGGTGGCCGACGAGCGCGGCAACCTGGTGTGCCAGGACACGGGCATCGCCGTCTTCTACGTCCGCGTCGGCGAGCAATTCCCGCTCCACCCCGTCCGGATCGAGGCCTGCCTGCGCGACGGCACCCGGCGCGCGACGCTCGAGCATCCGCTGCGCTCCAACACCGTCCACACCCTGACGCGGAAGTCGACGGGCGACAACACCGGCCACCGCATCCCCCACATCCACTGGGAGTTCGTCCCCGACTGGGACGGCCTCGACGTGAAATGCGTCCCCAAGGGCTCGGGTTCGGAGAACATGAGCTTTTTGAAGATGCTGGTGCCCGCCGACGGCGTGAAGGCCATCAAGCGCTTTGTGATCGACTCGATCGTGGACGCCGGCGGCAAGCCGTGCCCGCCCGGGATCGTGGGCGTCGGCATCGGTGGATCGGCCGATCTGGCGATGCACCTGGCCAAGGAGGCGATCGCGCGGCCGGTCGGCACGCAGAACGCCGACCCCGACGTCGCCGAGCTCGAGACCGACCTCTTCGCACTCCTCAACGAGACCGGCATCGGGCCGATGGGCCTCGGCGGCGACACGACGGTGCTCGCCGTGCACGTCGAGCAGGCGCACACCCACATCACGCTCAACCCCGTCGCCGTCAACTACCAGTGCTGGGCGGCCTGCCGCGCCAGTGCCCACATCACCGCCGCGGGCGCCGTCGAGTACGACCGGGAGGCGTGACTGTGGCCCACCACGAGATCGCCTTCCCGACCGACGAGGCCTCCGTGCGCGAGCTGCGCGCCGGCGACACCGTGACCCTCCAGGGCGAGGTGATCGGGATTCGCGACGCCACTCAGATCCGGATCTTCGACCAGGGCCAGGCGCCGCCGTTCTCGCTGAAGGGGGCGGCGCTGCTGCACACCGCGCCCAACGTGCGCAAGCTCGCGGACGGCTCGTATGAGCC
>DATCPV010000094.1:0-5309 GCA_036569885.1 Gaiellales bacterium
GTCGAGCAGGATACGCGCGGCGACGCCCTCGTTCTCGCGCACGAGGCCGAGCAGGATGTGTTCGGTACCGATGTAGTTGTGGCCCAGCGACAGCGCCTCACGCAGCGCCAGCTCGAGCACCTTCTTCGCGCGCGGCGTGAACGGGATCTGGCCGGTGGTGACCTCGTCACCCTGGCCGACGATCCGCGCCACCTGGGCGCGCACCTCTTCGACCGTGATGTCGAGCGTGTCGAGGACGCGGGCAGCCAGCCCCTCCTCCTCACGCAGAAGCCCGAGCAGGATGTGCTCGGTACCGATGTAGTTGTGCTTGAGGGTGCGGGCCTCATCTTGGGCCAACACCACAACCTGGCGGGCACGCTCTGTGAACCTCTCAAACATGCCGTGCCCCCTTTCCTGCCTCTCGGTGGATCAGTATGGATCAATGCCTCGCGCCGGACAGTCAAATAGGAGCCCCTAAGTGACGATCCGGTGCGGAGTGGACGGCCCAAACTATAGCACCGGCACCCCTGCTTCCCGTATCGCGCGCCTTTGGCGTGGCACAGTCATCGGCCTGCGGGACCCAGGGCTTGAGCCCAAAATTGTGGCGGTGGACACGCGGCCCGAAATGCGCGACCATGGCCCCGTGCGATACACCGTCGAGCATTTTCGCGCGATCGACGCAGACGACTCACCGCTCGGCGTCACCTACGTCGCCACCGGCCAGGTCGACGAGGTGGACGCCGAGGACGAGAGCGCCGCGGCGGCGATCGCGCTCACCACCGACGCCGAGGTGCTCGAGGCCGACGTGCTCAGCTACAACCCCGCCCAGGGCCTGTACGGGGTCGCGGGCGAAGACGAGGCCGTTCGGGTATCGTCGCCGGCGTGAAGACTGAAGAGGGCATGATCGACGTCCCCGGCGGGCGCGTCTGGTACCGCAGCGTCGGCGAGGGCGGCGTTCCGCTCCTGTGCCTGCACGGCGGGCCGGGCATGACGCACGACTACCTGACGCCGCTCGCGGCGCTCGGCGACCGCCGCCGGGTGGTCTTCTACGACCAGCTCGGAAGCGGCAGCTCCGACCGGCCCGACGACCTCTCGCTGTGGACGATCGAGCGGTTCATGGCCGAACTCGACGCCGTGCGCGACGCGCTCGGGCTCGACCGGATCCACCTGTTCGGCAGCTCGTGGGGCGGCATGCTCGCCATGCAGTACGTGCTCGACAATCCGCGCCGGCCGGTCAGCCTGATCATGGCCGGGAGCCCGGCCAGCGCCCCCGCCTGGAACGTGTTCTGCCAGGAGCTTCTGGACGAGATGCCGGCGGAGGAGCGCGAGCTGATCGAGCGCCTCGAGGCCGAGGACAAGATGCTCGAGCCGGAGTACGAAGAGGCGATGATGCCCTTCTACCACCGCCACGTGTGCCGCATCGACCCGTTCCCCGATTTCGTCATGCGCTCGTTCGAGCGGATGAACCCGACCATCTACCACTACATGGCCGGGCCGAGCGAGTTCCGGATCGTGGGCACGTTGCGCGAGTGGGACATCATGGACCGGCTGGGCGAGATCTCCGTCCCCACGCTGGTCACGGGCGGCCAGTACGACGAGTGCCGGCCCTCACACCTGCGCGAGGTGCACGCCCGCATCCCCGGCAGCCGGCTTGAGATCATCCCCGACGCGTCGCACCTGAGCTTCGCCGAGCGGCCGGAGGTGTTCATCCCGATCGTGAACGACTTCATGGCCGAGACCGAGGCGCACTTCTAGCCCGAGGACTCCCGGTCGCGCAGCGTCGGGAAGAGGATCACCTCGCGGATCGAGCGCACGCCGGTCAGCACCATCGCCAGCCGGTCGATGCCGATCCCGACACCCGCGGTCGGCGGCATCCCGTACTCGAGAGCGAGCAGGAAGTCCTCGTCCATCGGATGGGCCTCGTCGTCGCCGGCGGCGGCCGCCGCCCGGGCCTCCTCGAACCGCGCGCGCTGCTCGGCGGGATCGTTGAGCTCCGAGTAGCCGTTGGCGATCTCCATGCCCAGGCAGAAGGCCTCGAAGCGCTCGACCACGGTCGGGTCGGCCGGAGAGCGCTTCGCGAACGGTGACAGCTCGATCGGATAGTCGACGATGAACGTGGGCCGCTCGAGCGCCGGCTCGACGAAGTGCGAGAGCAGGTGGTCGACCGCCTGCGCCCAGGTGGTGTCGGCCGACGTGTCGATGTCGCGCTCGCGCATGAACGCCACCAGGCGGTCGCGGTCGCGGTCGGCCATCGGGTCGATCCCGGCCCGCTCGGCAATCGCAGCCCGCAGCGGCACCCGCGGCCACGGCGGCGTCAGGTCGACGGCCGCGCCGGCCGCCTCGCCCGCGGCGGCGACGACCTGCTCGGTGCGGTCCATGCCGCCCTCGTAGTCGGTGTAGGCCTCGTACCACTCGAGCATCGTGAACTCGGGGTTGCGCTTGAAACTGACCCCCTCGTTGCGGAAGTCCTTGCTGAGCTCGTAGACCCGCTCAAGGCCGCCGACGATCAGTCGCTTGAGGTAGAGCTCGTCGGCGATGCGCAGGTAGAAGTCGCGGTCGTACTCCTCGTACCGGGTGACGAACGGCGTGGCCATGCCGCCGCCGTAGAGCGGCTGCAGCACCGGCGTCTCGACCTCGACGAACGCGGCCGCGTCGAGCACGCCGCGCACGGCCGTCACGATCGCGGGGCGTGCCAGCGCGATCCGGCGGGCCTCGTCGTTCACGAGCAGGTCGAGGTAGCGCTGCCGGTAGCGCTGCTCGACGTCGGCGAGGCCGTGATGCTTCTCCGGGAGGGGGCGCAGGCACTTCGCCAGCGGGCGCCACTCGTCGACGCGCAGGCTGAGCTCGCCCCGGCGGCTCGAGAAGACCTCGCCGTGAACGGCGACCACGTCGCCCAGGTCGCAGTCCGAGACCGCGGCCAGGCCCGCCTCGCCGAGCACGTCGAGGGTCGCGTGCAGCTGCAGCTGGCCCGTGCGGTCGGTCAGGTCGAGGAAGATCGCCTTGCCGTGGCCGCGGCGGCCGCTGATGCGGCCGGCGACCCACAGCGCCTGACCCGACTCGGCGCCGGCCTCGAGCTCTCCGAACCGGTCCCGCACCCGGGCCGCCTCGACCCGTTCGGGCGTGCGCGCCGGGTAGGGATCGACCCCCGCCTGGCGCATGGCATCGACCTTGGCGATGCGGTCACTCCGGATCTGCTGCTCGACGTCGCTCGACACGGCGCCAAGGATACGGGGTCAGGCCGCCTTGATGTCCATGATCTTGAGGCGGATGGCGCCCGCGGGCACCGAGACCTCGACGGTCTCGCCCTTCTTGTGGCCGAGCAGCGCGCGCCCGACCGGCGACTCGTTCGAGAGCCGGCTCTGGGCCGGGTCGGCCTCGGCGGAACCGACGATCTGGTACGTGTCGATGTCGCCGGCGTCGACGTCCTTGACCTTGACCCTCGTCCCGACGCCCACCACGTCGGTGGGGACGGCCTTGGGGTCGATCACGCGGGCTGACCGCAGCTGTTCCTTGAGCCGGGCGATGCGGTGCTCGAGCAGCGCCTGCTCGTTCTTCGCGTCGTCGTACTCGGAGTTCTCGCTGATGTCCCCGAACTCGCGCGCCTCGCGGATGCGGTCGGCCACCTCGCGACGCTTGTTCATCTCGAGATCTTCGATCTGCTGCTTGAGCTTTTCGTAGCCGTCCGGGGTGAGGATGACGTCTTTGTCCACAGCTCTCATCGTCCTTGCATGTGTGCGAAAAGACACGGAAACGGCGCCGGCCGGGAAACCACGATTTGCAGCACATTTCCCAGCTGACACCGAGCGACGGCGGATTATAGGTCAAGTCGCGAGCAAGCCGCAACCATCCCCCGCCGGTACCATCCGGCGATGGTTGACATGACCGCGAGCTGGACGATCGGCGACGTCGAGATCCCGTCCCGGATCGTGCTCGCGCCCATGGCGGGAGTGTCGGTGCAGGCGTTCCGGCGCCAGGGCCGGCGGTTCGGCGCGGGGCTCGTCTGCTCCGAGATGGTGTCGTCGTGCGGGCTGTCGTACGGCAACGAGCGCACCCTCGGATACCTGCGCATCTCGTCCGACGAGCACCCCCTCGCGGTGCAGATCTTCGGGTCTGAGGCCGACCGCATGGCCGAGGCCGCGCAGATGGTGGTGGCCGCCGGCGCGGACATCGTCGACATCAACTTCGGCTGTCCCGTGCGCAAGGTCACCAAGACCGGCGCCGGTGCGAGCGCGCTCGAGGATCACGACCTGGCCTGCGAGCTCGTCTCGGCGGTCGTCGGCGCGGTCGACGTGCCGGTGACGGTCAAGATGCGGCGCGGGCTTCGCAACGGATCGCGGGCGGCGCTCGAGCTGGGCCCGAAGCTCGAGGCGATCGGGGTCGCGTCGCTCACGTTGCATCCCCGCTCGGCCCAGCAGATGTACACCGGCACCGCCGACCACGCCCTCACCGCCGAGCTGGTCGAGCTGGTCGGCGTGCCCGTGATCGCGTCGGGCGACATCACCGACCGCCGCAGCGCCGAGCGGGTCATCGAGGCCACGGGAGCCGCCGCGGTGATGGTCGGCCGCGGCGCCCAGGGGCGGCCGTGGGCACTGCGCGAGATGGCGGGCGACGGCGCCGGCGACGCCGATGCGGCGGAGGTGGTGGCCGAGCTCGTGCGGTTCATGCGCGAGGTCGAGCGCGAGATGGGCGAGCGCGCCGTCGGGTTCCTGCGCAAGTTCTACGGCTGGTACCTGCGCGGGCTGCCGGGTGCAAAGCAGATCCGGGGGATGCTCGTGACGTGCGCGACGGTCGATGCCGCCGAGCAGACGCTGCTCGAGTTCTGCCCCGGGGCGCGCTCGCTGCTAGCCGCCCACGAGGCCGAGCTCGACCTGCTGCCCGACTCCGGGTCCGACCGGCTGCTCGACCTGCCAATCTCGATCTACGGGGGCGGCTAACGGCCGTGAATAACCGGTGCCAGGCACCAAATATTCATCAACCCTGGCGGTGGTGTTTGGGCGGGCGCTGGTGCGTGGTGTTCTGACCGTTCGCGCCCTCGCTGGTTGATGGTCTCTCGCCACGTGGCGGCTGGGGTGGGGACACCGCTCGAGCCCCCGAAAAAACCGTCGGGGGACGAGCAATGTCCCCTGCCTGACGGTCTTGTCGACCTTCCGCGCCCGCGGCCTGCGGCCGTGAATAACCGGTGCCTGGCACCGTTTATTCATCCACCTGACGGCGGTGGTGTGCCAAACCACCGGGGACTGTCCCCGGTTATTGTCCCCGGTTATTGCGTGCGGGCGTGGGCGGCCTCGACGGCCAGGGCCAGGCGGCGGGCGCGCGTCTCGGGCCGCTTC
>DATCPV010000095.1:0-1762 GCA_036569885.1 Gaiellales bacterium
TGTGCGGTCAGCTCGACGACCCGCAGGGCCAGGCCGTCGGACAGGTCGACGTCCGAGAGCACCGGCGCAGACGCCCTCACCGCCGTCGAATCGTCCAGCACCGGCAGCACGTCGACGAACACCCGCGCGCTCCCGAACGCGCCATGGAACCCCCAGTCGGGATGGTGCTGGAAGCCGCCGTAGCGCTCGTCGAGGTAGCGCCTGACGCGGCGAGTGGTCATCTCGACGTGGTCGGCCGCGTCGCGGAGGCGGGCGGCCGGCGTGTGCGGCGGTGGCGGCACCGGGACGGCATCGGTCAGGAGCGCCCGCAGGCGCGGCGCATACGAGGCCGCGGCCCAGCCCACCGCCCACACCGACGACTGCACCTCGACCGGATCCATCGTGGTCCCGGCGAGGATCGTGTGCTCGACCACCACGCCGTTGTCACGATGCCGCAGCCGGCCGAGCACCAACTCGCCGTTCTCGCAGGTCAGCACGCGCGCCAGCCGTGCGTCGAGGAGACCCGACTCGATCGCCGGCGCCCACACGTGCACATGCATGTCGCCGGCCTCGGTCGGCTCGACGTCCACGGTGACCACCGAGTCGCCGACGCCCGTCGTCCCGCGCCAGGCGTGCCCCTCCGGCTCGGCGCCGATGAACGAGCGCGCCAGCGCATGCCGCACCGCCATGGCGTTCACCTCGATATGGCGGTCGGGCATCGACATTGCCGACCCATGCTAGTCGGCAGATAGAGTGCGGCGATGCTCCGCAGCGCACAGGGGACGATCCCGGGCTCCCCGGTCGCCGACGCCCTGCGGCGATCGCGCCGCGAGCTCACCATCGTCGCCATCGTGGTCGTCTGGATCGCGTTCGGGGCGGGGCTCGACTCCTCGGCGGGCATCTGGCGCCAGCGGCTCGTCGGCGTGCTCACGTGGACGCTCCTGCTCGTGCTCCTCAAGCGCCAGCCGCGGGCCGTGCGGGTGCAGGTTGCGGTCGTGATCGCGTGCGCCACCTGCGTCGAGTACACCGCCTCGCCGCTGCTCGGCCTCTACACCTACCGGCTGCACAACGTGCCCACGTACGTGCCGCCGGGGCACGGCCTGGTGTACCTGGCGGCACTCAACATCGGCCGCTCGGCGGTGGCCGCGCGGCTGCGGGTGCCACTGCTCGCATTCGCGCTCGTGGCGTGCGGCGGCTGGGCGCTCTGGGGGGCGACCATCGCACCCCGCCAGGACCTGCTCGGCGCGGTCATGTATCTGTTCCTCGTGCGGTTCGTGCTGGTCGGCCGCCAGCCGCTCGTGTACGCCGGCGCCTTCCTGATCACGGGCTATCTCGAGCTCGTCGGCACGGGTGTCGGCGCGTGGCGGTGGGCGCTGCACGACCCGACCGGAGCCCTGACAATCGGCAACCCGCCGAGCGGCATCTCGGGCGGCTACTGCTTCCTGGACGCGTTCGGCATCACGCTCGCGCCGCGGGTGCTCGCGTGGCTCGACCGGCGCCCGCCGCTGCTCGCGCGGCTGCGGCCCCTGCCCGATGACGTCGCCTGAGCTCGACCGGCTGCTCGAGACCGCCGAGGAGGTCGGGCGGCTGCGTGACGTCAAGCGGCGGGCCGATGCGCTGAACGAGGAGATCGCCCAGCTCGAGGACGTGGTCGCGGCGGCGCCGCGCGTCCATGCCGGCGCCGACCGGGTGGCGGGAGAGGTGGAGCCGGTCGCCCGCGAGCTCGAGCGCGAATGGGTGGCGCAGGGCCCGCTCGTGGCGGCGTGGCAGCGGGCGGTGGACC
>DATCPV010000096.1:0-1838 GCA_036569885.1 Gaiellales bacterium
GCCGGAGGGTGAGCTCGAGCGGGCCGAGGGCGTCATGTTCGAGCGCTCGTACTCCGACGGCGAGCTCGTGCTCGTCGAGGACGGTGCACCCGCGACGCACCTCTACATCGTCCGCACCGGATCGGTCGAGCTCGTCCACGAGGATGAGGTGATCGACGTGCTCGAGCCGGGCGAGGCGTTCGGCCACCCATCGCTGCTCTCGGGCCTTGCGCCTGCGTTCGACGTGCGCGCACGCGAGCCGACCGTCTGCCTCCTCCTGGATCCGGATGCCGCCCGGCGCCTGCTGGGCAGCCCGTCGGGTGTCGAGTTCGTGGCCAGCTCGCTGCGCGAGCGGCTCGTCCGCACGGGCAACGTCGCCCACGCGCAGGCCGACCAGCGCACCGCCCACCTGGGCGCGCTCGTACACCGGCCGGCGGTCGAGTGCACGCCGGAGACGGCGGCGGGTGACGCCGCCCGGTTGATGGCCGAGGCGGACGTCTCGTGCCTGCTCGTGCGGCTCCACGACGGCTTCGGGATCGTCACCGACTCCGACCTGCGCCGCAAGCTCGTCGCCCGCGGCCGCTCCTACGACACGCCGGTGAGCGAGCTCATGGTGACCCCCGCGCTCACCTTCCCGCCCGAGCGACTGGCTGTCGACGCGATGATCGACATGCTCGATGCCGGCATCCACCACCTGCCCGTCGTCGAGGCGAGCGGCGCTGCCGTGGGTGTTGTGACCGCGACCGACCTGATGTATCTCGAGAGTCGCACGCCGTTTGCCCTGCGCCGCTCGATCGCCCACGCCGAGTCCGTCGATCAGGTCGTCGAGGCGGCGTCTCACCTGCCGCAGATGGTCGTCTCGCTGATCCGTGCAGGAGTCGCGGCGACCGACATGGGCCGCGTGATGGCGCTGCAGTCGGACACCGCGACAACCCGGCTGGTCGATCTCGCCCTCGCCCAGCACGGGGTCGCTCCGTGCGCGTGGGCGTGGTTGGCCCTCGGGTCGACCGCCCGCCGAGAGGCGTCCCTCGCCTCCGATCAGGACAACGCGCTGGCCTACGCCGACACGGGCGCCGACGCCTGGTTCGCCGATGTCGCGGGATACGTCAACGACGGGCTGGCCCGGTGTGGCTTTGGCCCCGACAACGCCGAGGTGCTCGCCCGCAACCGGCAGTGGCGCATGTCGGAAGCCGACTGGAAGCGGGTGTTCCGCGACTGCCTCGATCAGCCAGACCGCTCACACCTCGTGCGGGCGGCCGTCGTGTTCGACTTCCGGCACGTGCTGGGTGGGCTGCAGATCGTGCGCCCGCTCGTCGAGATCGAGCGCGAAGCGCCGGCCCACCCCGACTTTCTGCGCCGGCTCGCTCGCACGGCCACCGACTTCGAGCCGCCGCTCGGCTTCCGGGGCAAGCTGCAGGTGGACGACGACGGGCACATCGACCTCAAGCGGGGCGGAGTCGTGCCGATCGCGAATCTGGCCCGCTTCCACGCACTCCAGTCGGGTGTGACCGTGTCGAGCACGATCCCGCGCCTGCGCGCCGCCGCTCATGCGGGCTCGCTGGAGGGCGAGCGAGCGGCCGCGCTCGAGGAGGCGTTCGAGCTCGTGACCCGCATTCGGCTCGAGCACCAGGCGGCCGAGGTCGAGGCGGGACGGCCCCCCACGAATCTGGTCGACCCGACCGACCTCGCCCCGTTGGCGCGCGGCCAGCTGCGCAGCGCGCTGCGGCTGGTGGCCGACGCACAGCACGCGCTCTCCAGGTTCGTTCCGCTCGGCATGTAGCAGCGGACACGTTTGCGCCGGCTCCCTTTACTCCGACCGGCCGACCTGATTCACTAGTGGCCAATACACCGTCCAGGGG
>DATCPV010000097.1:0-9372 GCA_036569885.1 Gaiellales bacterium
GCGTTGCGTCGATGGCCTCGGCCGACTTCGGTGCCCGCCCGAGCGCGCGCTGCGATCCGATCGAGCCCCGGCGGCGACGGGCCTGCACCCGGCGCGGGTCGCGGTTGTGGGCCAGGGCGTGCAGGTGGCGCCCCGATGCCCGGCCGAGCAGGTCCACGAGGGCGGCCTCGTCGAACCCGGCGACCTCGCCGACGGTGACGATGCCGCGTTCGTGCAGCTTGGCCGCGGTCACGCGACCGACCCCCCAGAGGCGCTCGACCGGCAGTGGATGCAGGAACGCGAGCTCGCCGTCGGGCGGCACCACGAGCAGGCCGTCGGGCTTGGCCACGCCGCTTGCCACCTTCGCCAGAAACTTGGTCCGCGCCACCCCCACCGTGATCGGCAGGCCCACCCGCTCCCGCACGGTGCGGCGCAGCCTGACGGCGATTTCGAGGGGCGTGCCGGCGATCCGGCGCATTCCGCGCACGTCGAGAAAGGCCTCGTCGATCGAGAGCCCCTCGACCAGCGGGCAGGCGTCCTCGAACACCCGGTAGACGGCCCGGCTCGCGTCCGCGTAGGCCGACATCCGGGGCGGGACGACGATCGCCTGCGGGCACAGCCGGCGGGCATACGCTCCGCCCATCGCGGTGCGCACGCCGTGGGCCTTGGCCTCGTAGCTGGCCGCGAGCACGACGCCCGCCCCGACGATCACCGGGCGGCCGCGGAGGCGCGGATCATCGCGCTGCTCGACCGACGCGTAGAACGCGTCGAGATCGGCGTGCAGGATCGTCGCCTCGATCGACACGAACGTATGTTCGCACACCTCGGCCCGTACGCGTCAAACGGAGGCGGGCGCCGCGACCGCGCGCTCGTGCAGGCGGTCGTCGCCGAACCGCTCGGCACAGGCGGCAAACGCCGCCGTGGGGCCGCGCCAGCGCAGATCGGCGGACATCTCGAAGAGCTCTGCCCCAGTTCGCAGCGTCGCGAGGTCCTTGAACAGCAGTGCCAGCTCGCGCCGCTCCCCCAGCACGTCGGCCGGGAACTCCTCGATTCCGCCATGCTGGTTCACCAGCCGGGCCGCGGTGACACGACCGATCCCGGGGATGCCCGGATAGCCGTCGGCCGAGTCGCCGACAAGGGCGAGCAGGTCGGGAATCAGCGCCGGCTCGACGCCGAACTTTTCGCGGACGCCCGCCGCGTTGCGGACCGCATTCGCCCGCCGGTCGACCTGCACGACCCGGCCGCCGTCGACACACTGGGCGAGGTCCTTGTCGGGTGTCCAGATGCAGACCTGCTCGACGTCGCCGTCAGCCGAGAGGATGTGCACCGCCGAGGCGAGCGCATCGTCGGCCTCGAGCTCGACCATCGGCCACACAGCAACGCCCATCGCCGCGAGCCCTTCCTCGAGGGGCCCGAACTGCAAGCGCAGCGCGGGATCCACACCGAGCCCCGTCTTGTATCCCGGCCAGAGGTCGTTGCGGAACGACTCGATCACATGGTCGGTCGCGACCCCGATGTGCGTCGATCCCGTCTCGATCATCTGCAGCACCGAGTGCAGCACCCCCGCGGCCGCCCCCAGCGGGCGGTCGTCGCGGCCGGCGCCGCGACGGCGGCCGTAGAACTGGCGGAAGAGCTCGTAGGTGCCATCGACGAGATGGACGACGTGCTTTGGGGGCATGCGCGGACGGTATCGCGCCCGCAGATGAATTCCGACCCGGGGTCCGGTCTAATGTGCGAGCCCGACCGAGGAGGACCATGTCCGGCCACATAGTGCACTTCGAGATCCCCGCCGACGACACCGCGAAATCACGCGAGTTCTGGGGCTCGCTCTTCGGGTGGCAGTTCGAGTCGTTTCCGGGTCCGTCCGAGTACCACATGACCCAGATCGGCGAGCAGACGGGCGGGGCGATCACCAACATGCAGCCCGGCAAGCGCGGCACGCGCGCCTACTTCGACGTGGACGACATCAACGCCGGCGCCGCGCGCGTGAGGGAGCTCGGCGGCGAGGCCGACGAGTCGATGCCGGTGCCGGGCATGGGCTGGTTCGCGACGTGCAAGGACCCGCACGGCAACGAGTTCGGCCTGTGGCAGAACGATGCTTCGGCCCCGGCGCCGACCGCCTAGACACCGCGCCGCGGCGCACCGCCGTTCACAAGGATCTGGAAGGATCCTCCATTTGGGGGGTTGCGCAGGGGGCAAAATGCACGGACTCTCGCAGGTATAGCCACCCCATCGACGCTCCCCCCCGGGCGTCGATGGGGTAATACATACCCCCCGGAGCGAAGGCGATCCGATGGCCCCCACTGAACGCAGTCTGGCTGCGCGCTGCAGCCTACCCAAAAGGACTCGTAAGCGCACCGTCCGAGCGCGTGTCACGCAGGCCGGACAGACGCTACCACTCGTTGTCGTGTTCATGTTCACGATCCTGATCTTCGCCGGACTCGTTATCGATCTCGGTAACGCATACCGCGTTCAGCAGGCGCTTCAGGCATCGGCGGATGCCTCGGCTGCCGGCGGCGCGGGTGAGCTCACGGTGACGTTTCCCCCGATCGCCGCAAACGCCACGGCTGCGGCCCAGAAGTACGGCTCGCAGACAGGTGGCGAGAACCCGATCACCGGCGTGCCCGCCGCCAACGTGACCCAGAGCGTGGTCGTCGACTGCCAGAAGCAGGAGGGGTTCAACTGCACCTCCGGGGAACCGAACACCGTCACGGTCGACGAGACCGCGAAGGTGCCGACCTATCTGCTCAAGCTACTCGGATTCGACACCATCACGCTGAAGGCGCACGCCCAGGCATGCTCGCCGTGCGGCGGCCTGCCGCTGGACGTGATGATCGTGCTCGACCGCACCGGGTCGATGTCCGCCTCCAACAAGCTCCCGAAGGCGAAGGCCGGGATCATGGCCTTCCTCAACACGATGGATCCCACCGTCGATAATGTGGGCCTCGCGGTGCTGCCGCCGGCGCCCTCGACGGCCGCGGCGTGCACCGACGTCGACCCGTACTTCAACGGCGACTCGAGCGGGACGTACAGCCTCGCCAACCCCGCCTACACGGTCGTGCCGCTGTCGAATACCTATGCCAACGCCGTGGGTCAGCTGAACGCAGGCTCACCGCTGGTCTCGACCGTCAACTGCGTCCAGGCCGGGGGCAGCACCGCCTATGCGGACGCGCTCGACGCCGCCTACGCAGAGCTGCAGGCCGACGGCCGGCCGGACGCCCAGAAGGCCATCGTCATCCTCTCCGACGGTGCCGCCAACACGGGGCCGAGTTACCTACCCAGCACGTCGGCGTATCGCACCAACCCATGCGACCAGGGCGTCACGAGCGCCGGGACGGCCAAGGCGGCTGGAGTGGTCGTGTACTCGATCGCCTACACGGCGGACGGAGACGACTGCTACGCAGCGGTTGGCGCCGACGTGGGCGGGACCATCGTCACGCAGTATCGGGGCAAGAACAATCTCGAGTCACCGTCCCTCGGGGCCGAGAAAGCCCTGGAGGAGATTGCGACGCCGGGCAACGGCTACTTCTACGACCTCCCCGACCCGACGTCGCTGACCGGCATCTTCCAGCAGATCGCTGCGAACATCGCCGGGGGCTCATCGCGCATCGTTCAGTAGCGTAGGGCTCGAACCATCACGCCCCGAGACTCCCGCCGAGCGCGGGAGTCTCGGCGTTAACGCGTTTGCCGAGCGGTGGTTGGTGGTATGTGAGTCGCATGCCGAATGTCATGTTGACCGTCACAGGAAAGGCCGTGGGCGCGGCGGATGAGGACGAGGCGTTTGCCGAGATGGTGCGCGTCGCTGTCGCCGGCGCCGCCGAGCACGCCCGCACCAAGGTTCAGGTCGGCGCCGACGATGCGGTCAGGATCGAAGTGGTCGTCGACAAGAGCCTCCAGGCGGACGTCGGGGAGGCACTCGCGCACCTGGTGGTGCATCCCGAGATCCAAAGCACGGTGATCGAGGCCTAACCCACCATCGCGCGGACGAGCTCGATGGCCTCGGCATCCGTGAGGCCGTGCCGCCGCACCAGCGAGCGCCAGGTCTCGAACGCGACGGCATGACCGAGGGCCGCGCGCACCCGCCGCCGGGCCGCTCCGCGCTCGAGCCGGCCCCGCAGCAACGTGTCGGCGGCAGCCTCGAAGTAGGCGAGGAACGCCTGGAACTGCACGCGCATGCTCGGGACAAGGGCAGCATCCCGCGTGAGTAGCCCAATCATCTGCTCCGTGCGTCCGTACCACGCATACAGCTCGCGCAACGCGAGCTCGAGCCGGGCGTCCGGGTCGCGTACTGCGGCCCATCCGGCCAGGTCGGGGCGCGGGTTGCGCTCTCGCCAGTGCGCGGAACAGGCCACGAAGAGGGATTCCTCGTCGGGGAAGTGGCGGTACACCGTCGCGCGCTGCACCCCCGCCCGCTCGGCCACCCCGCTCACGGTGGTGCGCGCCGGTCCAACCGATCCGTGCAGGTCGACGGTCGCCTCGACGATGCGCTCGCGCGTCTGCTGCTCGAGCTCGGCTCGGCGGTGCTTGCGGTAGGGGCGGGTGCGGTTCTGGGTCATGTCGGTCTCGGGGGTGTGCTATTTTGATCGCACACAACTGTTCAACGGAAAGGTACCTCATGCCCCAGACGACCGCACCCCTCCGCCGCTTCGACGCATCCCAGGGCCCGCGCAAGGTCGGGCCGGACGACGGCCTTCACGTCGAGCTCGGCGGCTGCGGCGCCCGCTTCCTCATCTGGGGCGAGGAGTCCGGTGGTGGCTTTTCGCTGGTCGAGCATCCGATCCCACCGCACTCGCTGTGTGCGCCGCTTCACCGCCACATCGGCGTCGACGAGTGGAGCTACGTGCTGGAGGGCCGCATGGGCGCGCTGCTCGGCGACGACGTCATCCACGCCGAGGCGGGCGACCTTGCGTTCAAGCCCCGCGACCAGTGGCACACCTTCTGGAACGCCGGCGACACGCCCTGCCGCATCCTCGAGATCATCTCGCCCGCCGGGTTCGAGCACTTCTTCCGCGAGCTCGGGGAGCGCATTGTGAGTGGGAATCCCGATATGAGCGACCTCGCGGAGAAGTACGCGATCGAGTTCGAGATGGAGAGCGTGCCACGGCTCTGCGCCGAGCACGGCCTCACCCATCCCCTGCTCCAGCAGATGGACTGAAGAAGCTCAGGGGCGCTCCGGGCGGGCATCGCGCCCGCTCTTTCGCAGCGCCATACCCGAGAGCGTCTCGAGCACAACCCGCTGTCCGGCCAGCGCCGTGATGCCCACCGGGTCAAACGGCGGCGAGACCTCGACGATGTCCATCGCACACAGATCGAGCCGGGATGCCACCGTGCGCACCGCCCACAGGAGCTCGCGGGTCGTCAGGCCCCCGGGCTCGGCGGTGCCGGTGCCGGGCGCGAATGCCGGATCGAGCACGTCGATATCGACGGTCAGGTACGTCCGCGGCGCACGCGACCCGGCGTGCTCGATGGCGTCGTTCACGACCGCGCCGATGCCCCGCTCGACGATCTCCCCGGCCGTGTGCCAGCGGAACCCCGCTTCGCGCATCCACCGGAAGTCCTCCGGAAACGGCCACGCCCCACGCAGCCCGATCTGCACGATGTTGTGGCCGTCGAGGTCGCCATCCACGACGGCGCGATGGAACGGGACCCCGTGCGGGGCCTCCCCCTCGTAGCTGCTGGTGTCGGCATGCGTGTCGAAGTGCACGACCGAGAAGCCGTCCACGCCGTGATGCGCGGCGAGAGCCTGGAGCACCGGGGTCGAGAGCGAGTGGTCACCGCCGAGGACGATCGGGGTCGCCCCGGCACTCAGGATCTCGCCGACGCCCTGGCGGAGGAGCGCGTGCGACCGGGGGAGATCGGCCGAGCGCACCTCGATGTCCCCGTAGTCGACGATGTCGAGCTCGGCATAGGGATCCACGCCCAGCTCCATGTGCGGCCGCGCGACCGGAAATGCGACGTCCTCGGCGGTGCGGATCGCCCGCGGCCCGAAGCGCGTGCCCGGCCGGTACGACACACCCTCGTCGAACGGCGCCCCGAGGATCGCGACATCCGCCCCGGCCAGGCCGGCGGGATCCAGCACCAGGGGGACGCGGCCGAAGGTGACTCCGACGCCCGCATAGCTCGTCTCGTCGGGACGGTTGGGCTGCATGCGGTGCGAATCGTTCATGCCGGCGCGATCATACGCCCCAACCTCGAGTTTGGACTCTCGCGCAGAAGGGCACGAGATACCTGATCGAATCCCAACTCGAAGGGGAACAGATGTCCACCACTGCATGGATCATCGTCATCGTCGTCATCGCCGTCATTGTTGTCGCCGCACTCGCGTGGGCGGGCCGGCGGCGGAGTTTCGAGCAGCGCCGGGTCGAAGCCGACGCTCACCGCGAGGACGCCAAGGAGCGCAGCCTGCGCGCCGAGCGGGCAGGTCTCGCAGCCGAGGAGCAGCAGGCACAGGCGCGGCGCCAGCAGCTCGACGCCGACCAGCTTGCCGCCGTTGCCGAGCGAGAGAGAGCCGCCGCGGCCGAGTCCCACGAGCGAGCACGAGAGGTCGACCCGGACATCTCAGAGACCGAGGACGCACGGCAGTAAGAAGGCCCGCCGGCGCCGCCGTCAGACTCCAGCGCCGGGATTGCCGCCGCTTCGCGCGACGACCATCCCCGACGTGAGGGCGGCGGCGCCGACCAGGGCACAGAACACATAGCCCGCGTCGACGAGGCCGATACCCGTCTCGACGAGGCCGAACGCCACGACCGGGACGACAAGCCCGATGTAGAGCACGAGAAAGTACGTGGAGGCGACCTGGCTGCGGCGGTCGGCGGGTGCGCGCGCGGTGAGCAGCCCGAGCCCGGCGCCCACGATCACTCCCTGTGCGAGGCCGGCAACCACCGCCGCGGCGATCAGCGCGATCAGCGTCTCGAGTGCGAGCGCGAGCCCCAGCAGGGCGAGGCCCGCGGCCAGGGCGGCGCACCCGGCGGGCAGCGCGACCGCCGGGGCGAACCGGCGCGCGATCAGCTGGCCGCAGACGGACATGACGAAGAGCGCGGCCACAAGGCTTCCGCTTGCGGTCGGCTCGGTGATGCCGAGCACCGCGCCCAGCATCGATGGGCCAACGGCGCCGAAGACGCCGGAGACCCCGAAGGCCGCGACGCCCGCCATGGCGGCGGGCACAAACACCGCCCGCACCTCACGGGGCGGCACGATGCCGGCAAAGTCCAGCTCGAAGCGCCCTCTGGGAACCGTCTCGGGCAGGCGCGAGAGCACGACGAGGCCGACGGCCATCAGCGCCAGCTCGACCACATAGGTCGTTCGCAACGGGTCTGGCACGAACTGCGCGAGCACACCCCCGAGGGCCGGGCCGAGCGCCAGGCCGCCCAGGTTCGCGCCGACGGCGAGCTTCGTCGCCCGCTGGCGGTCGTCGTCGAGATCGACGAGCCAGGCGGTCGCCGTACCCGTGAAGAGGCCGGCTGTGATCCCGATCAGGAGCCGGGCCGCGAGCAGCAGCCCGAGGTCGTTGGCGGCGACGAAGAGCCCCATGGCCAGCAGGCCGATCACCAGCCCGGCCGCCAGCGGCGGCTTGCGACCGATGTGGTCCGACAGCCGGCCGGTGACGAGCAGGCCTCCCATCACCCCCACCCCGTAGGCGGCGAACACGACGGTGATCGCCACCGCCGTGAGCCCGAAGCGCACCTCGTACAGCGGATAGATCGGCGTGGACACCGTCGTCGACGCCATGGCCACGGCGAAGATCGCCGCCAGGGCCGCGCTGGGGAGAATCGATGGCGTTTCATGGCGCAACGCGCGCCAACGCTAGCCGCCGGCGGCCGCTGCGGGTGATGGCCCACCACGGCGAGGTAGCCTGAACGACACATCGCCCTGCGATCGAAAGGCTGCGCCATGGATCCACGCCCGCCCATTCCCCCGTTCACCGAGGAGACCGCACGCAAGAAGGTGCAGGCGGCAGAGGACGCCTGGAACAGCTGCGACGCACAGCGCGTCGCGCTGGCCTACTCGCCGGACTCGGCCTGGCGCAACCGCGACGAGTTCTTCACGGGCCGCGACGCCATCGTCGAGTTCCTGACCCGCAAGTGGGCACAGGAGCTCTCCTACCGGCTGCGCAAAGAGCTGTGGTGCTTTACCGACAACCGCATCTCGGTGCGATTCGAATACGAAAGCCACGACCCCTCCGGGCAATGGTGGCGCAGCCACGGCAACGAGCACTGGGAGTTCGACGACCTCGGCTACATGCGCCGCCGCGACGCCAGCATCAACGACTACCGCATCGACGACAGCGACCGCCGCATCTACGTCGAGCGTCCGTCGCCCTACCGGCCCTGACCCGCCGGGCTCGACAGAGACGCCACGAAGGAGCAGAATGTGGCACCCGGGCAGGCACGGGACGCCTGAGACGATCGAAGGAGTCGCGACCATGGGGCGGGCGGCGAGAATGGGTGCGGGGTTCGCATGTGCGGCCGCCATGTGGGCGGGTGCGGCGGCGGCCGATGCGACGACGACGGTGCGCGTCAGTGTCGGCACGGGTGGGATCCAGGCGAACAGCAATAGCGCTCAGCCCCGGCTGAGTGCGAACGGCCGATACGTGGCGTTCCTCTCGATTGCCCCGAACCTCGTCCCGGGCGACACCAACGGCGTCGACGACGTGTTCGTCCGCGACCGGCGTACGGGCACCACGACCAGGGTCAGCGTCGCCACGGGCGGAGGGCAGGGAAACGCGGACAGCTTCGCGCCGTCGATCAGCGCGGACGGCCGCTACGTTGCGTTTGAGTCGCTGGCCACGAACCTGGTCCCCGGAGATACGAACGCGGCCTCGGACATCTTCGTGCGCGATCGCAAAGCCCACACGACCACCGGGGTCAGCGTGGGCGCCGGCGGAGTGCAGGGCGACGCCGATAGCCTTCTGCCGTCGATCAGCGCGGACGGCCAGGACGTGGCGTTCATGTCGAATGCAACCGACCTGGTCACCGGCGACACCAATGCCCAACCGGATATCTTCGTGTACGACCAGACGACCCACTCGACCACCCGGGTCAGCGTCGGGCCGGGGGGTGTGGAGGCGAATGCCGGCAGCGCGGAGGCGGCGATCAGCGGGAACGGTCGCTATGTCGCGTTCGTGTCCTCGGCGACAAACCTGGTGCCCGGCGACACGAACGGCTTTGCGGACGTGTTCATCCACGACCGCACCGCGCATACCACCGTGCGGGTGAGCTTCGGTGCCCCCGGGACGCAGGCCAACGACCGCAGCGATGCGCCGGCGCTCAGCTCGGACGGCCGGGTGATCGCGTTCCAGTCGGCCGCCACGAACCTCGTGCCGGGCGACACCAACGCCCACATCGACGCGTTCGTGCGCGACCGAGGGCGCCACACGACCACACGCGTAAGCGT
>DATCPV010000098.1:0-1604 GCA_036569885.1 Gaiellales bacterium
AGACCGAGCCGATGACCGAGGACCATCCGCTCAATCCGCGCTCGCCGTACGCCGGTACCAAGGCCGGCGGCGACCGGTTGGCCTACTCGTACTGGTGCACGTACGACCTGCCGATCACGATCATCCGGCCGTTCAACAACTACGGCCCGTTCCAGCACCCCGAGAAGGTCATCCCCCGCTTCATCATCCAGGCGCTCTGCGACCGGCCCCTGACCATTCACGGCGACGGCCACGCGAGCCGCGACTGGCTGCATGTCTTCGACACGGCCAAGGCGATCACGGCCGCGTGTGAGGTGCCCCTCGAGCGGATCGTCGGCGAAACGATCAACGTCGCCACCGGCATCGACGAGACGGTCGAGCAGATCGCCGACATGATCCTTGACATCCTCGGCAAGCCCGTGTCGCTCAAGCGGCACATCACCGAGCGGCCCGGTCAGGTCGATCGCCACATCGGCTCCACCGACCGCGCCGAGCTGATGCTCGGATGGCGGTCGGAGATCCCGTTCGCGGCCGGGTTGGAACGGACGATCCGCTGGTACAGCGACAATCCGGAGTGGTGGCAGGACGTCCTGGACTCGGAGCAGACGGCGCAGGCCGTCTGACGCGACCGTTGACACTCGTGGTGCTCGGCGGGGGCCCCGCACAGCGGCACGCCATCGACGCTGCGCATGTGCTCGGCGTGCGGACGGTCGTGTGTGACAGCGATCCCGAGCTGGCCGACGTGCCCGTCTCGAGCGAGGATGCCGACGGTGTTCGCGACGCCGCCCGCGGCAGCGACGGGCTGATCGCCCCGGGCACCGACTGGCCGGTGCGGATCGCCGCCGCCACCGCCGAGGAGCTGCACATCGCCCACCCGATCACGGCCGCCGTCGCCGTCAGGTGCACCGACAAGGTTGCGCAGCGGATCCGCCTGGACGCCGCCGGCGTCCCCCAGCCGCGCTGGTCGCCGGACGCCCCGCCGTCCTACCCGTGCGTGGTCAAGGCGGCCGACCGCCAGGGCCAGCGCGCGATGACGATCGTCCGCGATCCGGACGGCCTCGCCGAGGCCACGGAGCGGGCCAGACTCGGATCGCGCAGCGGCCGCGTCCTGTACGAGGAGTTCGTGCCGGGGCCCGAGGTGACCGTGAACGCGTTCTCGATCGCTGGCCGGTTCGTGCCGGTGACCGTTACCGACCGCGTCCACTTCGAGGGGGTGCCCGGCGTCGCCCGCCGGCACGTGTACCCGGCCGCCGCCGACGGGGCCGAGGCTGCGGCCGGCGTGGCGGAGGCAGCGGTCGCCGCACTCGGGATCGACGACGGACCGAGCTACGTGCAGCTGATCCTCGCCGACGACGGCCCCCGGGTGATCGAGGTGGCCGCCCGGCTCGGCGGAGGTCACGACTCCGAGATCTGCCGAACCGCCGTGGGCGTCGACCTCGCGGCCGCCGCGGTGCTGGCCGCGGTCGACCAGCCGGTCGACCCCGACGCACTCGAGCCCCATCCGAACGGGGCGGCGGTCATCGAGTTCCTGGCCGCGCCACCCGGCGAGGTCGTGAGCTCGACCGGGCCGCCGGAAGTGTGCTTCTACAACCGCGCCGGCCACGTCTACGGGCAGCTGCAGGTCG
>DATCPV010000099.1:0-3306 GCA_036569885.1 Gaiellales bacterium
GTCCGCGCCTGCGGCTGGGATCGTGACAGCGGTGGTGGTGCGGCCGGGCGACATGGTCGCCCGCGGCCAGGTGCTGGCCGAGGTCGACCCGCTGTGAGCCGGCCGGTCACGGTGGTCGAGGTCGGCCCCCGGGACGGGCTCCAGAACGAGGCCGTCGTCGTCCCCACCACCGCCAAGGTCGAGCTGGTCGAGCGGCTCGCCGAGGCCGGCCTGCCCGTCGTCGAGGTGACCTCGTTCGTCTCCCCGCGTGCGGTGCCCCAGCTCGCGGATGCCGATGCGGTGCTCCCGGCGGTGCGCCGCCGCCCGGGTGTGCGCTATCCGGTGCTCGTGCCCAACGTGCGCGGCCTCGAGCGGGCGCTCGCCGCCGGAGCCGACGCGATCGCCGTGTTCACGGCGGCCTCCGAGGCGTTCACCCAGGCGAACATCAACATGTCGGTGGCCGAGTCACTTCACGCCTTCGCGCCTGTCCTGGAGCGGGCGCGGACCGGGGGGATGTGGACGCGGGGATACGTGTCGACGGCGTTCGGCTGCCCCTACCAGGGCGCGGTCGCGCCGGCGGACGTGGCCGGTGTGGCCGGGGCGCTCTTCGATCTCGGCTGCGACGAGGTGTCGATCGGCGACACGATCGGCGCCGGCCGGCCCGAGCAGGTGCCCGGGGTGGTCGCCGCGGTGACCGATCGGGTGCCCGTCGAGCGGGTCGCGCTGCACCTGCACGACACCGGCGGCCTGGCGCTCGACAACGCCGCCGCGGGGCTCGCCGCCGGGGTGCGTACCTTCGACTCGTCGGCCGGCGGCCTGGGCGGCTGCCCCTTCGCTCCCGGCGCGCCCGGAAACGTCGCCACCGAGGCGTTGGTCGAGATGTTGCACGAGCGCGGGTACGAGACCGGCGTCGACCTCGAAGCCGTGCGGGCGGCGGGGGCGTGGATGCGAGGGCTGGTCGGGCGATGAGGACGATCCTGCTCGACCTCGACGATACGCTCGTGCCCGACCACTCGGACTTCCTCGCCGCGGTCGACGAGACCGCCGCGGCGCTCGGTGCTCCCGCCGAGATGAGTGCGGCGGTGCGCGCTCGGGCACAGCAGCGGTGGCGGGAGGCGGCCGCGGAGACCACGCTCCGCATGACTGACATCAGCTCATGGGAGTCACTGTGGGCGCCGTTTCCGGCTGACCTGCGCTCCTGGGCGGATGGGCATCGCCTCGGTGTCTGGCGGGAGGCGCTGCGGGACTGCGGCGTCGACGACGTCGGACTCGCCCGGCGGCTGGCCGAGTCGTATCGCGAGCGCCGGCTTGCGCGGTGCGCCCCGTACCCAGAGGTCGTGGGCGTCCTGGAGGATCTGCGCGGGATCGCCCGGCTCGGTGTGGTGACGAACGGCATGGAGCAGCATCAGCGCGCGAAGCTCGATGCGGCCGGCCTCACCGATCTCTTCGACGTCGTCGTCTCGTCCTCGGTCGTCGGTGCTTCGAAGCCGGATCCGCGCATCTTCCAGTTCGCGCTCGAGCGCGTCTGCGGCCACGCTGCGGACGCGGTCATGGTGGGCGACAACCCCGCTCGCGACATCGCCGGGGCCCAGCAGGCCGGGCTCCGCGGCGTGTGGGTCGACCGCGACGGCGGCGACGACCGCGGCGTCGTCCCCGACGCTCGGGTCAGCGATCTGGGCGGGCTCGCGGCGCTGGGATGGTGGTAGCGCCGGCATCCCTCCCCGGGAAGGCGCGGATGGTGGCCACGCCGGTGCCGAGCATGACCGCGAGCGCCACGAGGGCGTACCGGTTGAGGGTGGAGTCGCGCCGGTCGAGGCCGATGTTGGACGCCCTGCAGTCGTTGCGCCCAGTCGCCGTGTCGCGGACGCAGACGGTCCCCTGATACGGCGGATGGACGGCGACTCCGACCCCGACCGCGCCGATCGCGAACGCCAGCACGGCGCCGACCACCAGGATCAGCCGCCAGCGCAGCTCGCGTGGCTGCCGCTGGCTGCGATCCACGAGCCAGAGGACGAGCGGGACGGCGATGAAGCCGATGAGGAACAGTGCGAAGCCGGCGTAGATGTGGCGGGCCATGGTCTGCGTGTACGGCCCGTCGACGTGCCGGGGCTCGGTCACCCAGACAGCGATCATCGCTGCGACCCAGCCGGTGACGATCAGCCCGAGCAGATGGCGGCCGCGAGTGCTCACGTTGCCATGATACGAGCACTATTTAGCGAACGGTGTTCTGTATACTGATCGCATGCCCGATCTCGGCGACATCGTCCGACACCGGCGAACCCAGCTCGGACTCTCGATGCGAGAGGCCGCGCGGCGGATCGGGATCTCGCCGAGCTACCTCGTCGCGCTCGAGCAGGGCCGAAACCCGTCCACCGGCCGACCTCCCGTGCCCTCCTCGAAGATCCTCGTCGCACTTGGACGGGTGCTCGAGATCGACCTGACGGCCCTCCTCGTCACGGTCGGCGCGGCCCCGTCCCCCTCGGTGCACCTGCTGCTCTACCAGACCGGATCAGCGCACAGCTCGCCCGTGGATGCAGCCACACAACTCTTCGCGGGTCGGGTCGACGTGTGGATCGAGGCCCGGGCGCACGGCCTGCTGGGGACGGAAGGGCTCGCCGGGGTCCTCGAGAGAGCGCCCCGGTCGGGCCCCGAACGCCGGCTGGGGATGGTGTTCGGCGACAACTCCACCCTCCTCCGGTCGATGGAGGATCCGCTCGCCCTGATCGAGAGCGAGGCGACCTGGGAGGACGATGTCGCTGATGCCTGCCGCCACGCGCTCGGCGTCGTGCCCGCTGCCAACATCTGCGTCTACCGCGAGGCCGACCTCCAGGAGCTCGGGCTGCGCCTCGACCCGCTCGCCGCAGCCCTCAAGCTGATCCAGACCCACCCCCATGTCGCGATCCAGGAGCCGGAGGGACGGGTCACCACCGGCCCTGCCGCGGTCGAGCGGATCCTGACCGCGGTGCGGCCCTCCGGCGTCAGCTCCGGCACCTGGGAGTCGCTCGCGCGCGCCGCGGCGGCCGGCCTGGCGCACGCATGAGCCGCCGCGTGATCGCCGGAGTCGCGATGATCGTCGCCACCAGCGCGGCGATCCAGATCGCCGCCGCCGTCGCGCATGGACTGTTCGCCCAGCTCGGCCCTGCGGGCACCTCGGCGCTGCGCTTCACCCTCGGCGCCGCCGTCATCCTCGTCGCCGTGCGGCCTCGCCTGCGGGGGCGCAGCCGTGCAACCTGGGGAGCGATCGCCGTCTACGGTCTCTCGCTCGCCGCCCTCAACCTCACGTTCTTCGAGGCAATCCAGCGGATACCACTCGGCATCGCGGTCACC
>DATCPV010000100.1:0-6314 GCA_036569885.1 Gaiellales bacterium
ACCCCGCCGAGCGCGAGCGCCACCTCTTCACGATCGCCTGCACCCGGCCGTGGCGGGCGCTCTATCTCGCCCGCCAGGCCGCCACCGACGACGGCCGGCCGCTCGAGCCCTCGCCGTTCTGGTCCGAGGTCGCGCGTGTGCTCGGCGACCAGTCGCCGGCGCTCGTGCGCCGGCGCGGGCTGGCGGACGTCAGCTGGCCGCTGCAGGCGGCGCCCAGCGAGCGCGAGCGGCTGCGGGCGCTCACCCGTGAGATGCGCGACGACGCCGACTGGGCGACCGGCGTCGCCGCCATGATGGGCTGGGAGCGCAAGCTGCGCCGGGCCGCGGCCGCCACCCGGCGTGACTCGCGGCTGCGCGACCCCGAGCTCCTCGCCGAGCTGGCGGCCGTCGAGCGGTACTCGGTGACCGAGCTCGAGCGCTACGGCGACTGCTCGTCGATGTGGTTCGTCGACCGCGTGCTCTCGCCGCGCGAGATCGACTTCGAGCTCGACGCCCGCATGCGCGGCTCGATCGCGCACGCCACGCTTGCCCGCTTCTTCACGCTGCTGCCCGCCGAGCTGGGCCTCGAGCGGCTGACCGCGGACGACCTGCCGGCGGCCTATCCGCTGATGCGCCGCTGCCTTCAGGAGGCGCTCGGCGGCCAGCGAGTGCCCGACTCGGTCGCCGGCAAGGAGCTCGGCCGGGCGCTCGAGCGCGACCTGGATGCGTTCCTGCGTGCCGAGGCCGACCTCGCCCTGCCGCTTGTCCCGCGCCGGTTCGAGGTTCGCTTCGGCGGCGCGATGGCGGCGCCCGGGCTGAAGGATGGGCTGCGGATCGGCGACTTCGCCGTCTCCGGCCAGATCGACCGCATCGACATGGACCCGGGCATGTCGCCGCGCGGCCTGGTGTGGGACTACAAGTCGGGCGCGAGCGCCCACTCGGCCGGCGAGATGGAGCGCGAGGGCCGGCTGCAGATCCCGCTCTACATCCTCGCCCTGCGCGATCTCCTGGGCATCGAGCCGCTGGGCGGCGTCTACCGGGCGCTGGCGGGGAAACGGGCGGCGCGGGGGCTCGTGCTCGCGGGCGAGATCGAGACCGGCGGCCTGGCGAAGGCCGATCTCCTCGACACCGACGCGTTCTGGGCGCAGGTGTCGCGGGCGGCCGAGGTCGCGCAGGCTGCCGTCACCGGGATGCGCGCAGGCCGTGTTCGGCACGACCCGCGCACGGGTGAGTGCCCGAGCTGGTGCACCCTGCACACGATCTGCCGGGTGCCGCGGCCGTGAGCAGCGGTCGCTGGAACCCGGAGCAGCGTGAGGCGATCGAGCGGCGCGGGCGCGTGTTCGTCGCGGCCGGGGCCGGGACCGGCAAGACCGCCGTGCTCGTCGAGCGGGTGCTGCAGCAGGTGCTGGGCGGCACGCCGATCGACCGGGTGCTCGCCATCACGTTCACCGACCGGGCGGCGTCGGAGCTGCGGAGGCGTGTGCGCGAGGCGCTGGAGCTGGCGGGCGAGATGGACCGGGCGCGCGCGATCGACTCGGCCTGGATCTCGACCATCCACCGCTTCTGCCTGCGTGTACTGCGGGCCAACGCGTTCGACGCGGGTCTCGATCCCCGGTTCGGGGTCGCCGACGACGTGGGTGCCCGGCTCCTGCGCTCGGAGGCGTTCGATCTTGCGCTCGAGCGGTTCCTGGCCGAGGCGCCCGGGGAGCCCCGCCGGCTCGACCTGCTCGCGGCGTACGGCCGCCGGCGGCTGCGCGAGGCGCTGTCCGACGCGCATGAGCAGCTGCGAAGCGCCGGCAGGCCGCTCGATCTGCGCCCGCACGCCGTGGGCGACCTGGCCGAGTCGGTCGCGGCCGTCCGGAGGGCCGCCACCGGCCTCGACCACGAGCGGTCGGCGCTCCTCCTCGCCGTGCTCGAGGCACCGCCCGACCCCGCCGTGCTGGCCGACCTGTCCGGGTACAGGATTCGCAACACGGCGGGCCGGCAGGAGTACAACGCCGCCCGGGAGGCGCTCGAGGGTGCGGCCCGCGATGCGGTCGCGGTCTCCGATCTCGCCCTGCTCGAGCAGCTTTTGCGACTGCTGGACGCGGCCTACGCCGAGCTCAAGGACGGTCGCAGCCTGGTGGACTTCACGGATCTCGAGCTGCGCACCCGGGCGCTTCTGACGGCGCGGCCGGACCTGGCCGCCGGCTATCGCGAGCGGTTCGCCTGCGTGCTCGTGGACGAGTTCCAGGACACGAACCTGCTCCAGTGCGAGTTGATCGATCTCGTCTCGGGCGGCGAGCTGTTCCTGGTCGCGGACGAGTTCCAGAGCATCTACCGGTTCCGCCACGCCGATGTGGCGGTGTACCGGGCCAAGGCGGCCGAGGCCGGCGACGAGATGATCGCGCTGCGGCGCAACTACCGCTCCCGCCCGCACGTGATCGGCACGGTCAACGAGAGCTACCGGCGGGAGTTCGGCGAGCGCTATCACCCGCTGCTCGCCGAGGGCGGCTTCGACGGCGACGCCCCCGGGGGCGGCCGTGTCGATCTGCTGCTCACCGACAAGGTGGCGTTCCGCGATTCGGGCCAGAGCTGGCGCGACGCCGAGGCCCGCCTGCTGGCCGAGCGGATCGCCGAGCTGGTGGACGGCGGCGAGTGCCGTCCCGGACAGGTCGTGGTGCTGTTCGAGGCGGGCACCGATGCCGCCCGCTACGAGGCGGCGCTGCGTGACCGGCGGCTGCGCACGGTGCGCGCCACCGGCCGCGGCTACTACGCCCAGCAGCAGGTCTCCGACGTGCTCGCCTATCTGCGGCTCGTGCGCAACCGCTATGACGACGTCGCCCTCCTGACGGTGCTGGCCTCGCCGCTCGTCGGGCTCTCCAACGACGGTCTCCTGCGGGTGCGCCGCGCCGCGCCCAGACGGCCGATCTTCACGGCGCTCGAGCGGGACGAGCCGCCCGCCGGGCTCTCGGCGCAGGAGCGCCAGCTGGTGCTGGCGTTCGGGCAGCGGTTCGCCCGGCTGGTGCGCGCCTCCTCCGAGGTGTCGCTCGAGCGCCTCTGCGACCTGATCGCCGCCGAGCACGACTACGACCTCGCCTGCCTGGCGATGCGCGACGGCGACCGCCGCTTTGCGAACCTGCGCAAGCTCGGCCGGCTGGCGGCGGAGTTCGAGGCGGTGCGCGGCCCGGACATCGAGGGCTTCGTGCGGTTCTGCGACGAACAGGCCGCGCTGCAGGTGCGCGAGGGCGAGGCCGCGATCGCCGAGGAGGGCCGCGACGCGATCGTGCTGATGACGGTGCACGCGGCCAAGGGGCTCGAGTTCGACGTGGTCGCGCTCGCCGATTGCGGCCGCGAGCGGGCCGCCCGGGCCACCCGCGACATCCTGGTCGCGGCCGACGGCAGCATCGCTCTGCGCGCCGTCGACCCGGCCACGGGGGCCCTCACCCCGGCGCTCGGCTACCCCGAGGTCGCGCTGCGCGAGCGCCAGGCAGAGCGCGAGGAGGCGCGGCGGCTGCAGTACGTCGGCATGACCCGGGCGCGCCACCACCTGATCGTGAGCGGCGCCCTTGCCGCCGGCGAGGACACCTCGATCGCCTACCTGTGCGGCGGCCTGGGGATCGACCTCGACGCGGAATCCGAGGTGGATGTGGGCGATGCCCGCCTGCGCGTGCGCATCGAACGCCCGGCCGATGCCGATGCGCCGCCACCGAACGGCGCCGTGAATATTGAGTGCCTGGCACCGGATATTCAGCCGGTGGGGGAGCAGTTGGCACTGTTTGAGGAGGGTGGGCGCACCGTCGAGGCGCTGCCGGTGCTCGCGCCGATCGCGCCCGCCCCGCCGGTGCCGCTGCGCCGCCTGAGCTACAGCGCGCTCTCGCTCTACCGCCGCTGCGGGTACCGCTACTTCGCCCAGCGGGTGCTGGGCCTGCCCGAGCCGGACCGGGTCGGGCTGGAGGGAGGCGGGCTCGACCCGCTCGAGCTCGGGGATGCTGTGCACCTGGAGCTCGAGCGGCCCGACGGCCGCTGGCGTGACCTCTACCCGCACGCAAGCCCCGACGACGAGGCTCGCATTGGCGCCTTCGTCGCCGCGTGGACAGGCTCGCCGCTGTTGGCGCGGGTGGCCGAGCTGGTCGATGCGCGCAACGAGGTCGCGTTCGCCTTCGACGTCGACGGCGTCCTCCTGCGCGGGCGTTTTGACATCTTCGGCCGGTTCGGCGACGGGACGGCGCTGATCGTCGACTTCAAGACCAATCGCCTGCGCGAGCGCGTCGCGCAGGAGGTGATGGACACGACCTATTCCGAGCAGGTCACGACCTATGCGCTCGCGGCGCTGCGGTCGGGCGCGCCGGCGGCCGAGATCGCCTACGCCTTCCTCGAGGACTCCGCTGCCGTCGCCGTGCGCCGGTTCTCCGCCGCCGACGTGCCGGCGCTGGAGGCCGAGCTGCGGACGGCGATCGACTCGATCCGCGCCGGCCAGTTCCCGGCCCGCCCGGGGCCGCACTGCCGCGAGTGCCCGGCGCTCGACCTTCTGTGCGCCGGCCCGGCGCTGGAGTGGGGCGGGTGAGGGAGCGCCGCCTGCGGGCGGTCGAGATCCTCGATCGCCTGGCCGCCGAGCATCCCGACGCCCACATCGCCCTCAACTGGTCGACGCCGCTCGAGCTGCTCGTGGCGACGATCCTCTCGGCCCAGTGCACGGATGTGCGCGTGAACCAGGTGACCGAGACGCTGTTCCGGCGCTTCCGCCGGCCGGAGGATTATCTGGCGGTGCCGGTCGAAGAGCTCGAGCGGGCGATCCAGCCGACCGGCTTCTTCCGCCAGAAGACGGCCGCGATCCGCGGCTGCTGCCTTGCCATCCTCGAGCGGCACGGGGGCGAGGTGCCCGGCACCACGGCCGAGCTGGTCGCGCTGCCGGGCGTCGGCCGCAAGACGGCCGCGGTGGTGGCGTCAAACGCGTTCGGCAAGCGGGAGGGGATCGCCGTGGACACGCATGTGCGCCGGCTCTCGCGGCGGCTCGGGCTCACCCGCCACAGCGACCCGGACAAGATCGAGCGGGTGCTGATGCGGCTGTACCCTCGCGACCGGTGGCTGCAGGTGTCCGACGTGCTGATCTTCCACGGCCGGCGCATCTGCCATGCCCGGTCGCCGCGCTGCGACCTGTGCCCGGTGACCGACCTCTGTCCGTCGGCCTTCCGCTTCGACACGAAGTTGGGACAGCGCACGCGTTGATCGGTCACGTGCCACGGCGCGATCATCGCCGGCGATGTCCCGGATCGAGCTCGAGCTCTACGCAGACCGCCTTGCCCGTCACGCCGAGCGGTTGCGAGATGACGTGGACGGGGCCCGGCTGCGGCTGGCGTGGGCAGGTCTCGAGCAGCTGGTGCGCACCGACCTCGGCGCCCACGATGCGGCCGTGCTGGAGGCGCTCGGCGTGCTGGTGGCGGTCGACGATGCGGGTGAGGGGCGCCTGCTCGAGCGGCGGCTGCGGCAGCTGCAGGCCCTGGAGCGGCTGCAGGCCCTGGTCGAGCGGGAGCTGGCCGATCTCTACCCCGGCGGCCGGCTTCAGTCGTCCCCGCCGTCGAGCTCCGGCGCGAGCGATACGAGCATGCCGCCGTCCTCGTCGTAGGCGGGGAACAGGTCGAGCCGCACCTTCTTCTCGCGCCCCGAGTGGTGGCGGAGCATCACGTGCTGGTCGAGCTTGCGCACGCCCCATTCCAGCACCACCGCGATCGGGTCGTCGCCGTTCACGAAGCCGGACAGGCCGAACGCGTCGCGCACCGCCTCGCCCATCACCTCGCCCTCGGAGTATCCGGTCAGCTCGAAGACCCCGCGGCCGCACGACAGCACCCGGCCGTCGCGGTCGCAGGTGACCATGCCCGATCCTGCGCGCGGGAAGAAGTCCTCGAGCAGCTCGAACAGATAGCCGAACCCGCACTTGTCACAGCCGACGGGCTGATGGGTGAGGCCCGCCTTGCCGTCGTCGTCCAGGGCGCGGTTGGTGCAATTGGGGCAGATGAAGAAACGCACGGTTGCAATGTAGCCAAGCGCGGCGTGCGAACATGTGGCATGCACTCCAGCGCAAATCGTCCTCGGAGTCTGGCGGGCCGGTCGCCGGCGGAACTGGAGGGGCTGTTTGCCCGCGGCGTCCCTCCCGAGCCCGCCCTCGACGGCCGCTACGACGGCGCCCTGCTTCATCTGACGCTCGGACTCGGAGCCGACTTCGTCTTCGGGCGGTTGCTGCGGCTGTGGTTGCCGTGGCTCGGCAAGCGCTTCGAGGCGGCGACGGCCAGCGGCGAGAACGTCTTCGACATGAGTGCCTACCGCGCCGGCGAGCGGCTGACGCCCGCGGCATACCG
>DATCPV010000101.1:0-3467 GCA_036569885.1 Gaiellales bacterium
TTCGTGCCCGAGGGCGGACTGGTGTCGGTGCCAACCGGCCCGGGGCTGGGGGTGGAGCTCGACAATGCGGCGGTGGCACGCGGCGTCGAACGGTTCGCCCGCGAGGGCGAGTACGACCTCTACCAGGGGCCGGCGCTGCCGCGGTATTAGCTAGGCTTGCCCGCATGCCTGGATTGCTCGAGCGACTCGACGACGACGGGGTGGTGCTCGGTGCCGAGGGCTACCTCTTCGAGCTCGAGCGGCGCGGTTACCTGAAGAGCGGGCCGTACGTGCCCGAGGTGGTGCTCGACCGGCCCGACGCCGTGGCCGAGTTGCACCGCGAGTTCCTGGCCGCGGGGGCCGACGTGATGGTGGCGTTCACCTACTACGGCCACGAGGAGAAGCTGCGCATGATCGGCCGCGAGGGCGACGTCGAGGCGCTCAACCGCCAGGCGCTGCGGCTGGCGCGGGAGACGGCCAACGCGGGCGGCGCGATGCTCGCCGGCAACATCTGCAACACCTGGGCGTACGACCCGGCCGATCCGGTCGCGAGCGGCGAGAACGTCCGCCGCATGTATCGCGACCAGGTGCGCTGGGCGGCCGAGGAGGGCGCCGACTTCATCCTCTCCGAGACAAACGACTATGTCGGCGAGGCCCTGATCGGGCTCGAGGTGATCCGCGAGTACGGGCTGCCGTCGGTGGTGACGTTCGCCTCGTCGGAGGACGAGACCATCGACGGGTTCAGCTTCGAGGAGGCCTGCAAGCGGCTCGAGGACGCGGGCGCCGACGTGGTCGGGCTCAACTGCTCGCGCGGCCCCGAGACGATGTTGCCGTTGCTCGAGCGCGTGCGCGGTGCGGTCTCGTGCCCGATCGCCGGCCAGCCGGTGCCCTACCGCACGACGCCGTCCCAGGCGACGTTCCAGGCGCTGCGCGACGAACGCGGCCGGCGCGTGTTCCCGATCGCCCTCGACCCCTTCACGTGTACCCGCTTCGACATGGCCGACTTCGCCACCGCCGCCCGCGACCTCGGCGTCCGCTTCATTGGCATCTGCTGCGGGGGCGCGCCGCATCACGTCCGCGCGATGGCCGAGGCGCTCGGCAGAACCGTCCCCGCCAGCCGCTACTCGCCGGACCTCTCACTGCACCCGGTCCTCGGCGAGCCGAGTGGGGAAACCGCCGGCCGCTACACCAGCTGGCGGGACGACCCGGTCGGCTGACACAGACGGTGATGGCGGCGGCTCCAGCTGGCGGGCGGGCTACCCTGCGTCGAGCGTGCTGCGCCGCCACATTCGTGGGCTTGTGGGCTGCGCCGTCGTGTTCGCCGTCGGATGCGTGATCGGCATCCTCTTCGGGACCGGCGGAGGCGACGCTCACCCCAAACCGGTGACCGTCGTGAAGGTCGAGACCACCGTCACGGTCCCGCCCGGGGGTGGTTCGGCGGCGCCGTGATGTCACCATTCCGGGGGGTTCCCGGCGGTACCGGGCGGGGTACCCTGGGGCGCATGCCGGAGCTCATGCTGCCGCAGTTGATCGAACGGGCCGCGACCACGGCCGACGGCAGCCTGTCCGGCGTCATGCGCACGCTGATCGCCGCGCCCGACACCGACGCCGAGCGGGCGGGCGGGCGGCTGTGCGTGTTCGGCGCCCCGCTTCCCGCCGCGCTGGCCGCGCGCCGCTACCGCGTCATCGGCGAGCGGTCCGGCCGCGAGTATCTGCGCTTCACCCTCGCCCTCGAAGACGGCCCCCGTCGCTGCTCGAGGCCTTCGGCCTCCAGCTCCAGATTGCGCTCAACGGGCTCGACGCCAGCCCGTCGGAAGAGCTCGGCTGTTTCCGCGAGCTGCTCGCGGCTGCGCGCCGCGGCGTGGGGGAGTAGCTGGGTCCCACACAGGTGCCTCCTCCGCGCCCGCCCGGTGGTGGACGTCCAGCCAGGCGGGCGCATATCAGGGAGGCACCCCCATCGCGGCGCGCGTGAGGATGTAATCCACTTTCGCCGTCAACGAGTCGTCCGGCAACCCCCCCGGTGGGGTGGCCGTGGGTGGTGTTTCACCCCCCAGGCGACGTGGTGGGGTTAAATGCCGCGATGCGCATCGTCACCGACCCTCCTCGGCGGGTGCGAACGATCTCGACCGAGTGGATCACATTGGCCAAGGGCTGCCGGCTCGCCGCCCGCATCTGGCTGCCCGATCACGCCGAGGAGCACCCGGTCCCGGGCATCTTCGAGTTCCTGCCCTACCGCCTGAACGACGGCACGGCGGTGCGTGACTCGCGCCACTTCCCCTACCTGGCCGGGCACGGCTACGGGTGTGTGCGCGTGGACATGCGGGGGACGGGAGAGTCGGATGGCCTGCTCGAGGACGAGTACCTGCCCCAGGAGCAGTCCGACGCCTGCGAGGTGATCGCCTGGATCGCCGCACAGCCGTGGTGCACGGGAGCGGTGGGGATGATCGGGATCTCCTGGAGCGGGTTCAACTCGCTGCAGGTGGCCGCGCACCGGCCGCCCGCGCTGAAGGCGATCGTCACGCTGTGCTCGACCGACGACCGCTACGCCGACGACGTCCACTACGACGGCGGCTGTGTCGGCGCGGACATGCTCCAGTGGGCATCGTCGATGCTCGGCTGGAACGGCTGGCCGCCCGACCCGGCGATCGTCGGTGAGCGCTGGCGCGACATGTGGCTCGAGCGGCTGCGCCAGGCGCCGCCGATGATCGAGCCGTGGCTGGCCCATCAGCGCCGTGACGCCTACTGGAAGCAGGGCTCGGTGGGCGACTACTACTCGCGCATCGACGCCGCCGTCTATGCGGTCGGAGGCTGGTCGGACGGCTACACGAACGCGATCCCGCGGCTCCTCGCCGGTCTGCCCGGCCCGCGCAAGGGCCTGATCGGCCCGTGGGCGCACGCCTGGCCCCAGGCGGGCCCGCCCGGCCCGACGATCGGGTTCCTGCAGGAGGTGCGGCGCTGGTTCGACCACTGGCTCGGCGGCGTCGACACCGGGATCATGGACGAGCCCATGCTGCGGGCGTACATCCAGGAATCGAGCCGGCCCCTGCCGCGACGGCCGAGCTGTCCTTCTGCGGCGTGCAGACGGCGGGCCTCGACGCCGGGTCATGGTGCCCGTACGGCGAGCCGGCCGACTGGCCCGGCGACCAACGGGCCATGGACGGCATGAGCCTCACATTTACGTCGGAGCCGCTGGCCGACCGGCTCGAGATCCTCGGGTTCCCCGAGGTCGAGCTGACGCTGACCTCTGACCGGCCGCGCGCGCTCGTGTGCCTGCGCCTGTGCGAGGTGTTCGCCGACGGCACGTCGGCGCTCGTCACCCGCGCGATCCAGAACCTCACCCACCGCGAAAGTGACGAGCATCCCCAGGCGCTCACGCCGGGCGAGCGGTTTACGGCCACGGTCAGGCTCGACGCGATCGGGCACGCCTTTGCTCCGGGCAGCCGGATCCGGGTGGGCGTCTCGCCGACCTACTGGCCGTGGGCGTGGCC
>DATCPV010000102.1:0-4090 GCA_036569885.1 Gaiellales bacterium
ACCAACGAGGGCGAGAGCCGTAAGAACACCACGCTCTTCGTGTGCGCCAAAAGGGGTCTGACCCCGTTTAGCGCGCTCATGGAGGCAGTGGGACCAACCACCGTCCACGACGGATGAATATTACGTGCCTGGCACCGTTTATTCAGCGGGTGTCCGACTCGCACATAGGCGCTTCGGGAATTGGTTGCCCCCCGGCATTCCGGCGGACGCCGCTTCCGGTCTAGGATTTCGCACTGCCTCGGGAAGGTTTGTGGCCATGTGCGGCCTGTGTGGATTTCTCTATAAGGATGCGGAGCGAGTCGGCCCGATCGGCGCGACGCTGCACGGGATGCTCGGCCCGATGGCGCGGCGTGGCACCGACTCCACCGGGATCGCCCTGTACGGCCCTCCGCAGGCCGACTCCTACGTCGTCCGGGCGCGAATCGATGCGAACCACGGCACACCCGAGCGCGTCTTGGAAGCGCTCGGGGCGGCGGGCCCGGTCAGCGAGAGTGAGCTGCACGGCCCCAACCTGCGGGCGCGTGTCGGCTACTCGGGCGACATCGGCGAGCTCACCGACAGCATCGAGGCCGAGCCCGAGGTCGAGGTCTTCTCGATCGGGCGGGCGATGGAGATCGTCAAGGACGTCGGCGACGCAGACGACGTGGAGGCAGCGGTGCCCTATGCCGGGTTCGAGGGCAGCCACGCGATCGGTCACACCCGGATGGCCACCGAGTCGCTGGTCGACGTCGCCCACAGCCACCCTTTCTGGGCGCGGCCGTTCCCCGACATCTCGGTCGTCCACAACGGCCACATCACCAACTACCACAAGCTGCGCCGGCGGCTCGAGAACCAGGGCCACCGCTTCGCCACGGGGAACGACTCCGAGGTGATCGCGGTCTACATCGCCGACAAGCTCGAGCGCGGCGAGAGCCTCGAGGACGCGCTGCGGGCCTCGGTCGGCGATCTCGACGGCACCTTCGCCTACCTGATCTCGACCCCCGAGGGGATCGGCGTTGCCCGCGACCCGTTCGCGCTCAAGCCGCTCCTGTTCGCCGAATCGGACGATGTCGCCCTGATCGCGTCCGAGGAGATCTCGATCCGGGCGGTCGACGGGGATGCCGCGCTGGTCCCGCGCGAACTGGCGGCGGGGGAGGTGCGCTGGTGGCTACGCTGACCTCCGGCATCGACTGCTCCCAGCACACGACGCGCGAGATCAACCAGGCCATCAAGCGCGCGGCGGCCGACGGCGTCGCCGAGATCCACCTCTCCAACCCGACCGCGCGCCACTGCCTGGCCGTGGCGGTGATGCAGCCGATCGACGTCATCTTCGACGGGCCGGTGGGCTGGTTCTGCGGCGGCATGTGCGACGGCGCCCGCATCACGGTGTACGGCAACTGCGGCTGGAGCGTCGGGGAGAACCTGATGTCCGGCTCGATCGAGGTTCACGGCAACTCCGGCTCGTCCACCGCAGCCACCATGCGCGGCGGCCGCATCTTCGTCGGCGGCGACACGGGCGCCCGCGCCGGCGTGGCGATGAAGGGCGGCACCCTCGTCGTCACCGGGTCGGTGGGCTACATGTCCGGCTTCATGATGCAGCGGGGGGTGATGATCGTCTGCGGAGATGCGGCCGACGGGATCGGCGACTCGATGTACGAGGGCACGGTGTATGTCGGCGGCGAGATCGCGTCGCTCGGCGCGGATTGCGTCGAGGCCGAGCTCGAGGGCGACGACCAAGACCTGCTGGCTCGCGAGCTCGGGCCACACGGGATCGACCCGGTCGCCCAGGGCTGGAAGAAGCTCGTCGCCGGCCGGAAGCTCTGGAACTTCTCGAAGCACGAGTACGACGCCTGGCGGGGGGCGATGTGAGCGAGTTCATCCCCCGCGGCGCCGACGGCCACGTGCTGCAGAAGCTGTGGGTGTGGTCGCCCGAGACGATCCAGGACATCCAGACCAAGGCCGAGCTCGGCCGATACACCAACCGCGCGCTCGGCACCACCCGGCGGACGCCGCACTTCCAGGACCTGACGTTCCTGCCGTGCACGCTCTCGCGCGTGCCGCTCGAGGGCTATCGCGAGACCTGCCGCACCGAGATCGAGATCGGCGCACGTCACGGCGCCAAGCCGATCAAGCTGCGCACGCCGATCACCATCGCCGGCATGAGCTACGGCGCGCTCTCGCGGAACGCAAAGGCCGCGCTCGGCACGGCCGCCACGCGGTTCGGCATCTCGACGACCACCGGCGACGGCGGCATGCTCGATCTCGAGCGCGAGGCCTCCGACCAGCTGGTCTACCAGGTGCTGCCCAGCCGGTACGGCTTCAACCCGCACCACCTGCGGATGGCCAACGCCGCCGAGATCGTGATCGGCCAGGGCGCAAAACCCGGCACAGGCGGCCTCCTCCTGGGGGCGAAGGTGTCCCCGATCATCGCCGAGGCACGGACGCTGCCGCCGGGCGTCGACCAGCGCTCGCCCTGCCGCCATCCCGACTTCATCGGGCCGGACGACCTCCAGATCAAGATCGAGGAGCTGCGCGAGGCGACCGACGGCGCCATCCCGATCTACATCAAGATCGGCGCCTGCCGGGTGCCCGACGACGTCAAGCTGGCCTGCAAGGCCGGCGCCGACGTGATCGTCATCGATGGGCTCGAGGGCGGCACCGGCGCCTCCCCCGACTCGCTCATGGACCACACCGGCATCCCCACGCTCGCGGCCACCGTCGAGGCGGTCGCCTCGATCCGCGAGATGGGCCTCGAGGGCGTGGTCAACCTGATCGTGTCGGGCGGGATCCGAAACGGTGTGGATGCCGCCAAGGCGCTCGCGCTCGGAGCCGACGCGGTCTCGATCGGCACCGCGGCGATGATCGCCCTGAACTGCAACCGGCCCCTGTACGTCGAGGACTACCGGCGGATGGGCACCGAGCCGGGCGCCTGTCACCACTGCCACACGGGCATGTGCCCGGTCGGGATCGCGACGCAGGACGAGGATCTGATCACCCGGCTCCCGATCGAGGAGGCGGCGGCGCGGGTCGAGGGCTTCCTGAACTCGATGACGCAGGAGATGCAGATGTTCGCGCGGGCGTGCGGCAAGTCGTCGGTGCACGACCTCGAGCCGGAGGACATGCGGGCGATGACCATCGAGGCCTCCGCCATCACCGGCATCCCGCTGGTCGGCACCAACTTCGCCTTCCGCCCCGAGAGCTTCGCCCAGGCCGTCGTCGAGGCGATGGCATCAGCCGCGAGCACGAACGGACACCACGCACCACAGGGAGCTCATCGTTAGATGAGTTTCTTGCTGGAGTGCCCCCATTGCGGACGCAGGCCGGTGGACGAGTATGCCTACGGCGGCGAGGTGACCGTGCGTCCGACATCGTCCGAGGACGCGCGGGCGCTGTTCACCTATCTGTACTTCAAGGACAACGTCGCCGGCCCGCAGCGGGAGTGGTGGTTCCACTCGGCCGGCTGCCGGGAGTGGTTCCAGGCCGAGCGGGACACGCGCGCGAACCAGGTGCTGCAGGTCGCGCCCCCGGGAGGTCTCGCATGACCAGGCTGGCCGAGCGCCGCGGCGAGCTGATCGACCGCGGCCGCACCGTCTCGTTCACCTGGGAGGGGCGGCCGGTCGAGGGCCTCGCCGGCGACACGATCGCCTCGGCGCTCTACGCCGACGGCGTCCGGGTGTTTTCGCGCTCGTTCAAGTACCACCGCCGCCGCGGCCTTCTGTGCTGCGCCGGCCAGTGCCCCAACTGCCTCGTCCAGGTCGACGGCGAGCCCGCCGTGCGCGCCTGTATGACCCCGGCCGTTGACGGCATGCAGGTCGACCACATCAACGCCTGGCCGTCGCTCGAGCGCGACCTGCTGCACGCCGTCGGCCGTGCGACGCCGGCCTTCGGGATGCAGGTCGGCTTCTACTACAAGACGTTCATGCGCCCGCGGTGGGCGTGGAAGTACTACGAGCGGTTCCTGCGGGCCGCGGCCGGCCTGGGCAAGATCGACCCCGAGCACCGCCGCGACCGCCGCTACGAGAAGGTGCACCGGCACGTCGACGTGCTGGTGATCGGAGGCGGCGAGAGTGGACTCGAGGCCGCCATCCAGTGTGCGCGGGAGGGCAAGGAC
>DATCPV010000103.1:0-2982 GCA_036569885.1 Gaiellales bacterium
GAACCTCTCGGCCAGTCTGCGGGTCGACGGCACACCGGAGCCGCATCCGAGGTCGAGCACCGACCCGCCCGCCGGCAGGAGGTCGATGAACTCGGCCAGAAAGTGGTCGCGGGGATCGCCCTCGACGCGCGCGCCCCACGCGGTGAACTCGGCGGCCAACCGGTCGTAGCCGGCGCGAACCATCTCCTTGCGGGGATCGGCCAACGGTCTAGGCGCGGGTCGGAACGGAGACGTCGAACCGCGATCCACGCTCGGGGGCGCTCGAGGCCTCGATGCGGCCGCCGAGCGCCTCGACGATCCGCTTGGCCAGGGTCAGTCCCAGTCCCGACCCGCGGCTCGAACGGGCGGGGTCGGCGCGCCAGAACGCCTCGAACACGCGCGGCAGCTCGTCGGCCGGGATCCCCGGCCCGCTGTCCTGCACGCTCAGGCGCAGGCCCTCGGCGGCGGCCTCGCCGCGGATCACGACCCGGCCGCCCGGGGGCGTGTAGCGCACCGCGTTGTCGAGCAACGTGTGGACGACCCGGGCGAGCTTGGGCGAGCATGCGCTCCGGTCGGCGCCGCCCAGGTCGACGTCGATCGCGATCCGCTTCTCGGCGGCCTCGGGCCCGCACAGGTCGAGCGCGCCCTGCACCGCCTCGCGAAGCGGCATCGCCCGCGTGTCCCGCGCGAACTCGGCGGCGTCGATCTGGGCGAGCTCGAACAGGTCGTCGACCATCTCAACGAGTGCCATCACCGACCGCCGCATCTCGAGGGTGTACCCGGCGATCGTGTCGGGGTCGGCGACGATGCCGTCGTCGATCGCCTCGACCATCGCCCGCAGGTTGGCGAGCGGCGTGCGCAGGTCGTGGGAGATCGACGTCATCAGGTCGCGCCGCTGCGACTCGATCGCGCGCTCGGCCTCGATGCTCGCGGCCAGTCGGGCGGCGGCCTGGTCGAGCGTCGCCGCCAGCATCCGCAGCTCCGGCCCGGCGCGGAGCTCGCCCGCCCGCGCGTCCAGGCGGTTCTCGCCGAGTGCGCGGGCCGTCACGACCAGCCGGGAGAGGGCACGGGTGTTCGAGCGGCCGACGATCAGCGCGGCCGCCGCGCCCGCGGTTACCGAATAGAGCGCGACCGATGCGAGCTCGACCGGGTTGCCGGGATTCAGCAGCATGAAGTGGTTCAGCACCAGGACGTCGACGACCGTGACGAGCGAGGCGATCACGGCGATCGCGATCAGGATGTAGGCCAGGCTCGCGCGTGTGACCAGGCGCCGGGCCAGCAGTGAGGTGACCAGCGTGGTCAGCGCGATCGGCGCCACCAGTGCGATCAGGCGGAGGGTCTCGCTCATGGGTCGAACCGGTAGCCGACTCCGTGCACCGTCACCAGCCGGCGCGGGGCCGAAGGGTCGTCCTCGATCTTGGTCCGCAGGCGGCGCACGTGCACCGTCACCGTCTCGGTGTCGCCGCTCCACACGTACCCCCACACCGACTCCACGAGCTCGCTGCGGGAGAACGCGCGGCCGGGGTGAGACGCCAGGAGCAGGAGCAGCTCGAACTCCTTGCGAGTCGTGCGGACGACCTCACCGTTGCGAGTGACCTCACGGCGCAGGGCGTCGATCGCAAGCTCGCCGTACTCGAACCGGGCGGGGGCGTCGCCGTCGGTGCCGCTGCGGCGCAGGACCGCGCGGACACGGGCGACGACCTCGTCCGGTGAGTACGGCTTGACGACGTAGTCGTCGGCGCCGAGCTCGAGGCCGGCGATGCGGTCGTGCTCGCTCACCTTTGCCGAGAGGATGATCACCGGCACGGCGCTGTCGAGGCGGACGAGGCGCAGCAGGTCGAGGCCCGACAGCTTGGGCAGCATCAGATCGAGGAGGATCACGTGCGGTGACCAGCCCTCGATCGCCCGCAGGGCGGCGTGGCCGTCGGCGGCGCTGTCCACCTCGAACCCCTCGTGCGTCAGATAGCGGGTGAGCACGTCACGCACGACCGGTTCGTCGTCGACGATGAGCACGCGCGGCGGGGAGGCGGTCGCCATGACCCTCCAGCGTAGCCAAACGGGATGGGTGTCTCCGGGCCGGCTCCTTGCAAGATCCCGAACTTGTGCGGGCAGCCCTGGTGTCACGCGCCCGCGCGGCCGATACTCCATGGATGGGTGAGCGCAAACTGGGCCGTGGTGCCTTTCTGTCCGTGGTGGGCGCGGGCGGCGTCGGCCTGCTCTTCGGCGACCGGATCGTGCGCTCGATCTCGGGGCCGCTGGCCGATGCCGGCTCCGTGCTGCCGGGCGCGATCAAGGAGGTGTTCCCGTCGGGCTGGCGCATCTACGCGATCAACCCACCCTGGCCGTCGTTCACGCCCTCGAGCTACGAGCTGGAGATCGGCGGCCACGTCAAGAAGCCGATGACGCTGCGGTGGTCGGACGTGCGGGCGCTGCCCGCGGTCGCCCAGACGACGACGTTCCACTGTGTCACCGGGTGGACGGTGAGCAACGTGCACTGGAAGGGCGTGCGGTTCCAGACCCTCTGGGACATGGTCGAGCCGCTTCCGACCGCGCACTATGTGAACTTCGTCTCGATGGAGCGTGGCTACACCGACACGCTCTCTGTCAAGCAGTCGCTTCTGCCCGAGGTGATGCTCGCCCACACTATGAACGATGCCCCGCTCACGCGCGCGCACGGGGCGCCGCTGCGGGTCGTGATCCCCGAGATGTATGGATACAAGAACGTGAAGTGGGTGCACCGGATCGAGCTCGTGCCCGACCTGCAGCCGGGGTTCTGGGAGCAGAACGGATATGACGTCGACGCCTGGGTCGGCCGTTCCAACGGCTACTGAGCCGGTGCCGGGATACGTCCGCCGGTTCGGGCCCGAGGAGCGCTCGCTGCACTGGTTGCTCGCGGGCACGTTCCTGACGATGCTCGCGACCGGGCTGATCCTCTACCTGCCCGCGTTCGCCGAGCTGGCCGCCAACCGGAGGCTGTGGAAGTCGATCCACCTGGGCGCAGCG